>JAQCIA010000107.1 GCA_027620105.1 Verrucomicrobiota bacterium
GGCATGATGTGTGTGGATGACTTCAGCTTGATCGGCGAGCCCAGGGCGAGCTGCCCGCGGAGCCCGACATAGGTTGTATCGCTCGAAAAGGGCTCGCTACTGCCATCCGGGTTCTGCACACCGCCAGCATAGTCGGTTTCGCCGAAAAAGAAATCCGCGTCTCCGAACAGATGCAGCGGGAGCGTGTTCTTCGTGTTCAAGCTGTAGTGGAAGGCCACGCCGGCGCCAGCCAGAAAGCCTTCTTCATCAACCACCTGGGAATCACCAACGTATTCCTCCCAGGAGAAATTCACAACGTAGGCGTAAAGGCGGATCAGAGAGCTTCGGTTGGTAACGGAAAGCGGCTGGGCGGCGGGGGTGGCCGAAATGGCATTGGTGGGCTCAGCATACACCTGCCCGAGCGAAGCGAGAATGACGAGCACCAACAGAAGGCATTGCATCACAGTTCTCATGGCGTGTTCCTCAGCGAATGCGTTTCTCTGTCGCGGGATCGAAAAAGCGCGCCTTCTCGCTGTACAGGGGCAGTTCGATCGATTCACCGGTGTGGAACACATGGTAAGGATCGGTGCGTGCGACGAGGCGGGCCGTACCGGCCGACAAGTGCACATAGGCTTCGCAGCCCATGGGTTCGATCACGTCCACCCTGGCACGCAGCTTGGGGGATGACTTGTTTTCAATCGCACGCGCGGAGCCGATATCCTCCGGGCGAATGCCGAAGGTGACGGCTTTGTCGCGGAAGGCGCTCAGGCCCTGGCGCAGGCTCGCGGGGATGGGCATCTCGATGCAGCCTTCGGCGCTGAAGCGCAGGGTGTCGCCGGCGCCCGTGATGCGTCCGGGGACGAAATTCATAGCTGGTGTGCCGATGAAACCGGCAACAAACATGTCGGCGGGATCATCGTAGAGGGTGAGCGGGTCGGCGACTTGGAGGACGAGGCCGTCGCGCATGACCACGATGCGGTCGCCCATGGTCATGGCTTCGGTCTGATCATGGGTGACGTAGATCATGGTGGCATTCAGTTGGGCATGGAGCTGGTTGATTTCCACGCGCATCTGGACACGCAGTTTGGCATCCAGATTCGAGAGCGGTTCGTCGAACAGAAAGACGGCCGGCTTGCGCACAATGGCGCGCCCGACGGCCACGCGCTGGCGTTGCCCGCCGGAAAGGGCTTTGGGGCGGCGCTCGAGCAATTGGTCCAGACCGAGAATGCGGGCGGCCTCGCGGATGCGCTGGTCGATTTCCTTCTTGGGGTACTTGCGAAGCTTCAAGCCGAAGGCCATGTTGTCATACACGGTCATGTGCGGGTAGAGCGCGTAGTTCTGAAAGACCATGGCGATGTCGCGGTCCTTCGGCGGGACATCGTTTACGACGCGGTCGCCGATCTGGACGACACCGCGGCTGATTTCCTCGAGACCGGCCACCATGCGCAGGGTTGTGGATTTGCCGCAACCGGACGGCCCAACCAGCACGACAAACTCTCCGTCGGTGATTTCGAGGTTAAAGTCGCTTACAGCTTTGACACCGCCCGGATAGACCTTGTCGACGTGCTGTAGCGTTACTTTCGCCATGTCTCGCTCGCGTTCGAACGGGGCAAGTCTAGAGGAATGGGGCGGGTTGCACAAGCGCTGGAAGTGCTATTTTCGCGTGTCCTCGGGATCTGCGCGGGCACCCTCAATCCAAGATGGAGTCGAGGGCAAGGAGGCAGTAGGCGGTGCTCAGGACCGGATCGTTCTCCCAGTAGCGGCCGGTGTCGTTCAGCCAGTAGCCAGCGCCACCGGCGGGATCAATGCGTTGCATTGCGATCAAGCGGCGCGCCATGGCATCACGCCAATTCAATGCGTTGCCATCCGTGCGCGTCACCAAGTCGATACCGGTGGCATCGAGGGCACGGGACATCGTGTGGAAGAAGAAGAAGAGGCCGTCCTGCCCCAGTCCGGGATTTTCCTCCAGGGTCCAATGCCGTTCCGCCCATTTCAGTGCGGAGCGCACGCGGACATCCTCGCGGGACACATCGGCAAAGACCAGGGCGAGCAGGCCGGCGTAGGTGATGCTTCCATAGGCGCGAAAGACGACGACGCCGTCAGCATTCGTGGATGTGCCGGCCTTGGGGTCCGCCGGATTGTAGAAAACCCCGCCGGCGTTCTCCGGGTCCGCATTGGCGTCGCTTTGCATGCGCGAGATGTAGCGTACGGTTTCGTTCCAGTTGATGTCAGCGCGTGCTTCACCTGCGGGGCGGGTTTCCTCGACGCTGGCGGTCGCGTGCATGGCCTGCGCGGAATAGTATGTGTTGAGGAGGTCCGTGTAGGTGCGCTGGGTGGAATTGTCGTAGCCGAATCCGCCGCGATATTCGTCGTCCCCCATGTATTGTGATCCGGCAACAAAGGTGCGGGCCTGCTGAACTACCCGGGTGACGTCGGGGCGACCCGTGGCGTGGAGGGCGGTCATGCAGATGGCCGTATTGTAGTTGCTGAGCCCGCCGCCCTTGCGTCCGGGGACTTCCTTGTAGATGCCACCATTCGTTTGCACACAGGTGAGAATGAACTGCACGGCGGCCTCGACGACCTCATCCTTCCGCGGATGTTCGGCGCGTGCAAAGGTCCAGAGCGCAAGCGCGGTTAAGGCGGGAAAGTCGCCGTTGGACCAGGAGCCGTCCGGCTTCTGATTGGCGGCCAGCCAATCGAGGCCACGGTCAACGGCTGCGGCAGCTTCGTTGCGCAGCGATGTGTCGAGCGTGCCGGCGGTGGGGAGCTTGCTGACGATGTTCACGGTTTCCGTCTCGGACTGGACAATCGACGGGGAGGAAAGCAAGAGCGCGAGTACGGCGGTGTGGCGGAGCAAGCAGTTCATGGAAATACCCTTTCGTTTCACAATGGCGGCATTATACTTAAAACGAATCGCAGGTGTTCAAGAATTAGATGCCGTGCAATTTTGTCGCGCGGCTGATTGTTGCAGGCGTCGTTCCGGAAGGCATGCACGCAGAACCGCAGAGGGCGCGGAAGTGGCGCCCAGGCTCGCAGGGGCGGGGGACAGAACGGCTGGCTGTGCGCTCTCAGAGCCTCTGCGTGATACGATGCGTGGCAGGGGATCGCCCTCCTGTCGCAATCCACAAAGGAATAGGCATGTCCGATACCGTATCGATAGCGTGCAGCGGAGCATGGGATCCCGGGCTTACGCCGTCAGATGCAGCGACGCTGTTGCAACTGGCATGGGACACGGTGCGCTGGCAAGTGGAGGGGCGCGTGGGGGCGTTTGACTGGTCGCGCTATTCGGTCAGTTCTGCCTTGCAGGTGCCATACGCGACGTTCGTCACGCTATACCGGAACGCGCAACTGCGCGGTTGCATAGGGGCGCTGGATGCGGGGCAGTCCGTTTTCCGATCCGTGCATGCCAACGCGATGAAAGCAGCCACCGAAGATCCGCGATTTCCGGCGCTCATCGACAGTGAATTCGACGGCCTGACGATGCATGTCTCCGTCTTGAGCCCCGCGGAGTCCCTGGTGTCGCTGTCCGAATTTCGGGTGGGGGAACAAGGCATCATTTTCGCGTCCGGCGCAGGGCGGGCGGTGTTCCTGCCCGGCGTGGCCAAGGCGCAGGGTTGGACCAGGGAGGATACGGCGCGGCACTTGTGTCGAAAAATTGGCCTGGCCGAGGATGCCTGGCGGCAGGGCGGCAGCTTTCAGGTGTTTAACACGGTCGAAATAAAGTCGGCCTGACGATTCGGCCTGGGCCGTGTTTTTCCATCGGCGCAGCGCCGCCCGGCGTGCTATAGGGAATCGGCAATTTTGGAATCGGGATACGAATCGGTCATGGCGCGGCCGGCGATGCGGCATGGTTCGGTGGACTCGGAAGGGAGTGAGTTGTGGAATGGATCAAGCATGTGGTCGATATTTTTCTGCATCTGGATGAGCACTTGTCCAGTTTCATCAGTCAGTACGGAACCTGGACATACGCGGTCCTGATCGCGACGATATTCTGTGAAACGGGACTGGTGGTGCTGCCGCTGTTGCCGGGGGATTCCTTGCTGTTTGCCGCCGGATCCATGGCGGCGCTGGGGGCGCTTGATCCGCATGTGCTGTTCGTGACGTTGTCCATCGCGGCGATCATCGGCGATAGCGTGAACTACGCCATCGGCCGCCGCATCGGGGTGCGCGTGTTCAGCCTGGAGAACTCGCGGATCTTCAAGAAATCCTACATGGAACGCACGCACCGCTTTTATGAAAAGTACGGTGGGAAGACGATCATCCTGGCGCGCTTTGTGCCGATCGTGCGGACCTTTGCACCGTTTGTGGCCGGGGTGGGCGCGATGACCTACCGCAAATTCCTGCTCTACAATGTTGTGGGCGGAATCGTCTGGGTGGCGATGTTCGTGTATGCCGGCTACTTCTTCGGAAATATTCCTTTTGTGAAGAAGAATTTTGAGTTCGTGATTCTCGGCATCATTTTCGTGTCCATTCTGCCGCCGATTGTGGAAGTGCTCCGGGCGCGGTTGGAAGCGAAGCGCGGCGTGGCTGAGGCTGAGTGAGGGGGCTCACGCGCTTGCGCGGGTGGCGCGGTTGAGCAGGGAAGCGTAGAGCGTCGCGTATTGCGTCACCATCTGCTCGGGGTGAAGTGGCTGGTGACGCGCTGACGCCCGGCGGCGCCCATGTCCCGGCGGCGCTGCGGCTTGCCAATCAAGTTGCGCAGGGCTTCGGCGAGCGCATCGGGATTATCCGGCGGAACGAGAATGCCGGTTGTGCCGTCGGCCACGACGTGACGCAAACCGCCGACCGCGCCAGCCACGACTGGCAGCGCGCAACCCATGGCTTCCAGGGCGGCGTTGCCCAGGCCCTCGCTGCGCGAAGGGATCACAAAGATATCGGCGGCGTTGAGCAAGTCGGCGGTATCCATGCGCTGACCCAGAAACGAGACACGCGCGCGCAATCCGAGTGACGCGGCGAGTTGGGTGAGTGCCGGACGTTCCGGGCCCTCGCCGGCGATGTAGAGATGGTGACGCGGCGCATCCGGCAGGCGCGCGAGGGCCTTCAGCAGCACGTCCATGCCTTTGCGCTGGTGAAGGCTGCCGGCACTCAGTAGGGCGACAACATCGGGCGGGCAGGCAAGGGATTGGCGGACGCGGTCGCGCGGGCGCGAGGCACGCGTGCGAGCGGGATCCAGCACGCTGCAGATGGTGTGGATACGCGCAGTCGGAACGCGCGCGGCATGGAAGAGTTCCGCCACGGCGGGTGAGATGGCGACGGCGGCGTCGACCCAGCGCTGCCAGATGAGCAAGCTCTTCAGTCCAGGACGGATGCGGCGATCCATCCGTTTCGTCGCCACGATGGGCATGCCGAGCGGGCGGGCAGCCATGGCCCCCAGCCAGATGGCGTGACCAGAGTGGAGGTGCACGAGATCAAACACGCCCTCACGCAGGGCGCGGCGCAGTCGCCACATCATGAACAGGTCCGCGGCACCGCGTGGCGCGTAGGGTCGCACGGGAATGTTACGCTGCCGGGCTTCGGCTTCTGAAGCACTGCCGGGCGGCGCGAACAGCGTGACTTCATGGCCGCGCTGGCGCAGGCCTTCGAGTAGCAGGAAGACCTGTACCTCGCCGCCGCTGAAGCCCGGGCTCGAATTGACGTGGGCGATTTTCATCGCATGGACGCAGGGCGGCGAGGGAGGACGGTGCACACGGGATCAGCGAAAATAGTAGCGGATCCCGATGGCGACGTTCAGCTCGAGGTCGGCTTCGGGTGCGACATCGAGCACCGGGACGAGTTCGCCAAAGATATCGTAGGGACGCGCATAGGGCAGATAGTTGATGCCGATGGGGAATCGAAAGCCGAAGCGGTTCTGGTCCTCTGATTTGCCCTTGCCGTCGTCCTCGTCATCGAGCTTCAGGCGCGCGCCCAGGCCGAAATAGACGGGCAGGGCGCCGCGAATGTTGCGCGGCATCAGCCATTCATAGCGGTGCCACAGGTAGTCGCCGTGCAGTTGCAGGGCGTCGCTGTCATCGAAGGCGACGCCGATTCCGCCATCGATGGCGTTGGCGTCGGAGAGCCAGTGTTTGAAGGAGAAGCCCGTCGGCTCGCCCAGCGCGACGCCAGCGCCGAAGCGACGTTCCGACTCTGCAAGTACGGGAGAGGCGAAAAGCCCCGACAAAGTGATCGCGGCTGCAAACACGAGGGTGCGCATGGTGGCTCCTTTCATTGCCCACATAGTAGCGTATCAGGGCGGGGGTGCAATCTTTCGCGGAGTGGCGCGTGTCAGAGCAGCAGCCGCACGGCACCGAGAATGGCAAAGATGAGGATGGCGATATTGAAAGGTTTTTCGGGAATCCAGCGCACGAGCCAGAAACCGAGCAACGCGCCCGCCATGATGGCCGGGGCAAGGACGAGGTTGAAGTGCATGGTGCCGGGCGTGATGAGGCCCAGGTGCGCGCTGAAGGGGACCTTGAACACGTTGATGATGAAAAAGTACCAGGCGGCCGTGCCGACGAAAGTCGTTTTGGGGAGGCGCATGGCGAGCAAGTAGATGGCCATGATCGGGCCGGCGGCGTTGGCCAGCATGGTGGTGGCGCCGGCCATGACGCCGATGAGGGCGGCGAAGCTGAGATGGGTGGGGATGTGCAGTTCCGCGTCACGCCGGCGGTTGCGCCAGGCATTCAGCGCGAGCATGGCCAGCACGATGACGCCGATGACCGGGCTGAGCTGGCGGTCGTTGATGCGGCCCATCAGCGCGTAGCCGATCAACACGCCGAGCACGGTCCAGGGAAAGACGCGGAACAGGTGGGACCACACGGCGTGGCGACGGTACCAGATGACGGCAAAAATGTCGGCCAGGATGAGCATGGGCAGGACCACGCCGGTGGAGGCCTTCGCGGGAAGGATATTGGCGAAAATGGGAATCGCCAGAATGCCGACGCCGGGCAGGCCGGTT
>JAQCIA010000108.1 GCA_027620105.1 Verrucomicrobiota bacterium
CCGCTGAAGACCTCATCACGTTCCAAAGCCAGCTGCATCGCCGCGCCGTGCGGTGCAAGAACCGCAGCGACTTCACGCCCCTCCCGCACACCGCGTGCCTCCATGCAACCGCCGCCAAATGCCACGTCCAACGTCCACCACGGGCCACCCTCAAGCACATGCAGGACCTGGCCCCCGCTCCGCAATTCCACCCTCACGCAATTGCTGATCACATACACCCGCCGCAGCGCCGCCCCACCCAGCTGCCAATCTCCGCGAACCTGCAGGACCGCCTCACTGCCAAACATGGCCTCCATCAGCACCGCCGCCATTTTCGGCATCCGCCAGGCGTCAAACACGCCGCAATGTCGCGCGTACCGCGTCTTGCGCATCGTGGCGTAGTCGCAAAAGCTCCACAGGGCGAACCCCGCCACCTGCGCCTTTTCCCGAATCTGCGCCAGATCGCGCGTGATCAAATCCACCTGCGCCGCTTCTTCGCCAAGATTTCCGCGAACGGCAGGCGGATAGTTGGAGCATTCGCTGACCACCACATTGCGCGTGCGCGCCGCCGCGGCCCCCGCCGCTGTTTCCGCCAGCTCGTAATTGCATCCCCAGACATCCGGTATTCCAAGCGTGCGCTTGCGCCGCGCCCGGTACAAATGATTCTCGGCGTAAATGGTCGGTCGGGTCGGATCCATCGCCTTTGCCAGTGCATGCAGCCTGGTGTATGCGCCCCGGTGCCGCCCTTCGTTGCCCATCCCCCAGAGAATCACCGAAGGATGATGCCGGTCGCGCGCGATCATGCCCCGCAGCTGTCGCTCCGCGGCGCGCAACCATCCGCCACCGCGTACACGCTTCCATGTCGCGATCTCCGCATACACCAGAATGCCCAGTTCGTCGCAGGCATCCAGAAACGCCGGGTGCTGCGGATAATGCGAAAGCCGCACAAAATTGCAGCCGTGCGCCTTGAGCAGCTGCGCGTCCGCCCGATGCAACGCCAGCGGTAACGCATTCCCAAAGCCCGGCATCGCCTCGTGCCGGTTGCAGCCATGCAACGCACACCGCTCGCCATTCAGAAAAAATCCATGCCCTTGCCGAAACTCGGCCATTCGGCAGCCGAACCGGATACGGATGCAGTCCACGACCTTTTCACCAGCGCGCAGTTCACCAATTGCTTCGTACAACACCGGCGCCGCCACCGACCAGGCCTGCGGTGTCGGTAACGTGAGACCCACCACGCCCTCCGCAACAACCGCATGCGTCACGCGTGCAACCGCCTCCCCTTGCCCGTCCTGCAAACGCCAGTGCATCTGCCCACCCTGCAGCGCTGTGGCGCCCTGCACGGTGAAGGGAATCCGCACATCGGCCTTCGTGGCATCCATGGACGCGACATGCACCCACGTGCCCGCTTCAACAAAATGCGTGCGTGGCAGCACCTCGAGCCAGACGCGTCCAGCCAGTCCGCCGTAGAGCAGAAAATCCGGTAACCGAATTCCGGGCAGCACATGCCGGTGGTAGCGATTCTCCAACCGAATCGCGAGGACGTTGCGCCCCGGCGACGGCGGTTCGGCGAGCGGCAAATCCAGGCCCAGATACTGTCCATCCACGCTGGCCAGCTTGCGCCCGTTCAGCCAGACCTGCCCCCGTCCATAAAAGCCTTCAGACCGCAATCGCCATGCGCCAGCGTCAGCAGCACCATCCGCGAAGTTGAAGACCAGCCGGTATGCCCCATCACCCTGAAAGTATGCCGCGCCGTTCTCGAATGTGTCGCGCCGATTCCAGCAATGCGGCAAATCAACCCGCTCCGCGTCAGGTGCACCTTCTCCGCCCAGCCAGCGTCGCCGCACCCGCCCGCGCAAAAATGCCCACCCGCGCGACAATTCCACGCGCACCCGCGGCTCCCCTTGTCCGGATTCACTCATGCATCACACGGCAACCGTCATCCCATCAAATGCCACTTCAATGCCATGCGGCAAAAACCTCTGCACCAGCTCCTCGTGCAACAACCCGCCGTTGTGCGAGAAGTGCGTTGCGACCAGACGCGCCCGCGCGGAAAGCGTGCCACGTTTACGCAACTCCTTTGCCATCCGCACAACGCCATTCACGCCCATGTGCCCCCGATTGCCCAGATCGTTTCCACCGTTCGTACAATCAAACAGCACCACATCCAGCTTCGGTCCGCGCGTCAGCGCATTCAGGGTCTCGCCCGGATACAGCCCTGAGTCGTGACCATAAAACACCGTCCGCCGCGCGCGTCCCTTGCCGCGCGAAATGCGCAAGACGAACGCGCCCTCCGCATGATCCGCCGGTAGCGGCAAAACCGTATCCCCCCCCGGCAACGTCACCGGCTTCATCGCCGTGAATGTCCGCAGGTCCAACGCCTTCGCCATTCGCGGTGATTTCTGGAGTTGTTCACGCAGCAGCGCCAGCACCTGCGCATTGCCATAAACCGCCAGCGGCTGTGTCGCTGGTGTCTGCGTAAATGGCTGCACCACCAACTCGAGTTCTGGAGGAATGATGTGGTCGGAATGCTGGTGCGTGAAGAGCAATGTCCGCACCTTTGCCAATGACCGCCCGGCGCGCTGCATCTGCGCCACCGTGTCCGCGCCATAATCAATCTTAATATCGTCGTCGAGCAAGGCTCCCGACCGCATCCGTATATTCGGCCCGCCCCGCCGCCGCGCCGCCTCACAGTACCGACACTCACAGAACGGTGCTGGCCACCCTTCCGCCGCCGCTGTCCCAAGAATCTGCAGTTCCATGTCCCCATTAAGCGGCACCCACCCCTTCCTCTCAATCCTAATCCGCTTCCTCTCCCCCCCTCCAGTTTCATCCCTTTCCTAATTCCCCATCGCACAGTAGATTCGCGCCCATGCACCTGCTTGTCGTCACCACGCGCAGCGATCGCTCCGAAACTGCCGTTTACGGCGCCCTCGTCGCGCGCGGTCACACCGTCACCGTCCTTTGCCAGCCCGACACCCCCGAAGCCGCCACCCTGGCTGCCAGCGGTGTCAACGTCATCCCGAACCGCATCCGCCACCGTCTCGACCTGACCGCCGTCTACACCATGCGCCGAATCTGCCGCCGTCTAAATCCCGATGTCATCTACGCCCCGCGCAATGACAGCCTCTCCATCACCCTCCTCGCCACCTCCGGCAAGCACCCCGCCATCGTCGGCTACCGCGGCACCATCGGCCACATCAGCCGCTGGGACCCCGCCGCCTGGCTGACCTATCTCCATCCACGCGTCGCCCGCATTCTCTGTGTCTCCGAAGCCGTGCGCACCTATCTATTGGAATTTAATCTACCCAAGAACCGCCTCGTCACCATTCACAAGGGACACGATGTCGCCTGGTACGACGCCATGCCGAAACCCACCCGCGCCGATCTGGGTTTGCCTGCCGACGCCTTCCTGGTCGGATTCACCGGGCGCATGCGGCCGGTCAAAGGTGGCGACGTCCTGCTCCGCGCCATCGCCAATATTCCCCCGGAGCGCAAGGTGCACCTCGTCATGGTGGGCGCCATCGACGACCCGCTGGTTCAACAGCTCGCCGCGTCGCCGCCCCTGCGCGACCGCATTCACCGCCTCGGCCACCGTACCGACGCCGCCGCCATCGCCACCTTGTTTGACGCCTTCGCCATGCCCTCCATCGAGCGCGAAGGCCTTCCGCGGGCCGTCATCGAAGCCATGTCACAACGCGTCGCGCCCATCGTCACTTCCGTCGGCGGCATGCCGGAGCTGGTGGTCAACGGCGTCTCCGGCCTCATCATCCCACCGCGCGATGCCGGCGCCCTTGCCGCCGCCATCGAGTCCCTCGCCAGCGATCCCATCCATTGTCGCCAGTTGGGCAACGCCGCCCGCACCCGTATCGAATCCCACTTCAACATCCGCCACACCATCGCAAAAATGGAATCCCTCTTCCTCCACGCCATGCATGCACCACCTCCCGAAGAGCGCCCCCGCACCCCGGCCTGAACTTGGTGCATTCCGCCGAGCCCTATGCCATGCTTCGCATGCGTGCCGAACGTCGAATGAAAGGAGGACGTGCGCTGAAGTACATGATCACCTGGTTTGAGCGCCCGCAAGGATCGGCCGCGGAGTACGAAAAAGCCCAGAAGCGCATCCTCGAAGTCTTCGGCCAGTGGAAAGCGCCGGTCGGCATGAAAATTGAACTGTTTGTGGTGCGCGTGGGCGAATGGGGTGGACACCTCCTCGTCGACTGCGACGATCCGCTCGCCGTTCACAAACTATGCTCAACCTACCCCGCCTTCGAATTTCAGGCCCGCCCGGTCATCCCCGTGGAAGACGCGGTCCGCGTGGAACTCGAAGCCATCGCCTGGCGCGATGGGCTCAAGAAAAACTGACCGAAACACGAAGTCTACTTCCTGAATACCATTCGCAACGGGCGCTGGCTTCCGCTCTTCGAACGCATCTTCGCATGGGGAACGCACCGGAGCCGCAATGATGGGGATCTGGAAGAGGCGCTTCCGGTCGCGTCTTCCGGCAACTACGGCCGTCGCGAGCAACGTTGAATAACACAGCAATGCGCCCCATTCTCCACATTGTCCTGCATTTTCTGGTCCCGGCAACCGTCGCTTACCTGTTTCGCATGTCGAACAAGCTGCGAACGATTTTCATCCTCTGCGCCACCATGCTCGTTGATCTCGACCACCTGCTGGCCAACCCCATTTACGATCCCAACCGTTCCAGCATCGGCTTTCACCCGCTGCACTCCTATCCCGCCATCGCCCTCTACGTCCTGCTGCTCTACTTCCCAAAAGTCCGACTGGTCGCCATCGGACTACTCATCCACATGGGACTCGATTATATCGATTCGCTCTTCATGCCCTGACAGACCGAGTGCCGCGCCTGTCCGCCACATCATCCCGGGAACGAGAGCGGCCCGTGCCACCGCGCCCGCTTTCAATCAACGCCATGCAAATAAACCGGCCGTCCCGTCAACGCACCCGGCAACACCGCCAACCGCGCCCCGAATGCATCCGTCGCCCACGCCCCATGCCCGCTCGCCCGTAATGGCATGGCCGCACCATGGGCGTAGGTCAGCGACACGCGCCCGCCGTCCGCCCGCACGAACCGAAAATCATAGACGCCTGTCGTCTCGCCGCCCTGCAATGCCCCATCCGGCAACATTGCCTTCTCGAATTGCGCGTCTCCCACCGTCCGCAAGAATGCCGCCAGCATGTGATAGGCTGGCCGCGGTCGCCAGGCGGACGGATCCGTGTCGTCCACCAGCCCAAACCCGCGCGCGACCAACCGCCACCAGAAGACGCGCTCGACCAGCCCGGAGCACAAAGCGAGGCACAGATACCGGATCATGAAATCCGCGTAGGCGTCTGTGCTCACACTTGGATCATGAAACCGCGGCCCCGGCGATTCATACGGCGAGCCGACCGGTGAATACACCCCCGTCCCCAACAGCGGCCAGTTCACTTCCGATATAATCAGACGATCCGTGCAGCGTGACGACTTCCGCGCAATCGCCCGCGCCAGCGCAAATTTCTCCAGCGCAGCGTAACGCCCCTGGCGATTCTCCGGCGCGCCGCGCCGATCCACGTAGAGCAGGTGCGACAGCGCCGCCAACGGTTGCCCTTCCGGCCACTCACGCAATGCCGCCACCGTGAATGGAAACTCGAAATCAATTGCCGCCGGCCCCATGAAGTTCACATGTGGAAAGGCGCGCGCCGCTTCTGCCGTGGCCGCATAGAGCCTGCCCAACTCCGGCCAGTCCCAGATGCCCCACTTCACACGGTTGATCGCATGCCCGACCTCAACCAGCTCCACCACATCACCAACTTGCCTGAGCACATCGCCGACAAATGTCCCCCAGCGCCCCGGATCACGCACGGCTCGTCGATCCTGCACGAGCGCAATCGAGACGGCATACCCTTCCGCATGCAGCGCCCGCACGGCCCGCGCGCGAAACGCGCGGCGTGACTCGTCCTCGTGATGATAAAACCGGACAAAGACAGGCAAACGCCCCAGACCGCGCAAATGCTCCAGCTCACGCGCATGCGTGTCCGCCACTGGATCCAGCGCCACCCCAACCCTTCCCCGCATCGCCACCGGCTGCGCGAACGCGCCCCGCATCAAGCGCTTTGCTTCCCCCTGCACGCCCGGCAGCGCCGCTGCCGCCTCCCCCACAACCCGCAAGTGGCGCCGCAATGGATAATGCCGCGTGCGGTCCCGCGAACGCAGCACGCTGATGGCCTGCGCGGATCGCTCGTCCCAGATCCACATGTCGCGCACCGCCGGATAATCGCGCACGCCTGCATCGACCCGCGCGACTTCTGCCTCACGCAGCGGATGCCGCAGCCGACGCGTACAGGCATGCACCGCGTAACGCCGCCGATAGTGCTGCTCCCAGCGCAGCAAATCCGCCGGCGGCACCGCATCCCAGTACATCTCGATGAAGACGCGCAACAGATCCGATGGCAGCGTGATGCGCGAAAGATCCCGCCCGCGCTGACGGTGCGTCAGTCGATCCAGCAACCGCCCGCGATTGAGATCCAGCACGCTGGGCTCCGCCCAGCCACTATCCGACTCCACCCGCAGGAGAATGTTCTGATTCCCAAGATCGTTGTGCAGAAACCCGGCATCGTGCATCCGCCGCACCCCAACCGCCACACATGCCAGCAACGCCATGAAACGCGCGCAATTCGGATCATCATGGAACAGCCCGATCAGCGCATCGCGAAAACTGACCCGCTCACCCAGGTACTCGGCAATAAAGTAGCTCTCTGCCAGCCGTGCCCCATGCCAGCGCTCAAGAAATGCCACCGGCTTTGGGGTCCCCACCCCGCGCTGACTCAGCGCCACCGACGCCATCCAGGTGCGCCGCGCTTTGGACCCCCGCCCGCGATCAGCCAGGTTCTTCAGCGCCGACTCACGCCCGAAGACCTTCACCACCACA
>JAQCIA010000109.1 GCA_027620105.1 Verrucomicrobiota bacterium
GACAACTGCGCGCGAAAACAGGCTCGATTTTTTTGACGACCCGATCCGGATGTACCTGCACCAGATGGGGCAGGTGCCGCTGCTGACGCGCGAGCAGGAAGTGGAAATCTGCAAGCGTATTGAGACGGCCGAGGTGCAGGTCCGGGAGCTGTTCACACAATTCGGATTCGCATCGGAGATGTACCTTGAATTGAGTGAGCGGCTTGAAAAGGGCGAGGAGCGCTTTGACCGGGTGGTCATCGACAAGTTCGTGGATAGCCGTGAGAAATACCTGGCAGTGCTACCGAAAGAGAAGCAGGAAATTGTGCGTCGGCGACACAAGCTGGACGAGCTGTTTGCGGCGTTGCACAAGAGCAAGGGGAGCAAGGCGGCCCGCGCCCGACTGCAGAAGAATTTTGACAAGGCGCGCGCCCGGCTGGCGGAGTCGTTCCAGCATCTGCATTTCAAGCAGAAGGTCATCGAGTCGATGGCCGGTGAAGCCGAGAACCGTTACAAGGTGCTGAAGGTGCAGTCCGACCGGGTGGCGCAGTTGGAAGGGACACGCAAGAGCAAGAAGCGTGACGCCGAGATCGCGGATCTGCGCAAAAATTTTCGGCTCATGGAGCTGGCGAGCTGCATGGGCCACGACGAATTGCTCAGCAAGTTCGAAAAGCTTCGAGAGGCGATGCGTTTCGGGCAGCAGGCCCGCACGGAGATGGTGGAAGCCAACCTCCGGCTGGTGATCAGCATCGTCAAGAAATACATGAACCGGGGGTTGTCGTTTCTTGACCTGATTCAGGAAGGGAACACGGGCCTGATGAAGGCCGTGGAGAAGTTCGAGTACCGACGCGGGTACAAGTTCAGTACCTATGCGACCTGGTGGATTCGTCAGGCGGCGACGCGGGCAATCGCTGACCAGGCGCGCACCATCCGGATTCCGGTGCACATGATCGAGACCATCAACAAGCTTCTGCGCGTGCAAAAGAAACTCGTGCAGGAACTCGGACGCGAGCCGACCCCGGAAGAAGCGGCCGAGGAGATGGAAATGCCGGTGGAGCGGGTGCGTGCTGTCTACAAGATGGCGCAGCAGCCGATTTCCCTGCAGAGCCCCGTGGGGGATGGCGACGACGCGCACTTCGGTGACTTCATCGAAGACAAGTCCGCCGAGAACCCCTCGGAAATGACAGCGTACAGCATGCTCAAGGACCGCTTGAAGGATGTGCTGCATACGCTGACCGACCGCGAGCGAGCCGTGCTCGACTTTCGCTTCGGGCTGACGGATGGCTACTCCCGCACGCTGGAGGAAGTGGGCAAACACTTCTCCGGGACGCGGGAGCGCATTCGACAGATTGAAGCGAAGGCGTTGCGCAAGCTTCGCCATCCAACCCGTCTGCGTAAGCTCGAAGGGTTCCTGGAAATGCGGTAGGCGACCGGCGGGAGTGTCCCGCCATCCGTGCGGTGATTCATTACGTTAGAAAAAGGAGAGTACGTTTATGTTTGGTGATTGTGTATTTGTGTCGGCGCTTTCGGAATGGGGATGGGTGGCGACGTTTTCGCTTTTGTGGTTTCTGGTGGGCATTGCCGTCGGGGGCCTGCGGTCGGCGCCGGCGACAACGGGTGCAACCAAGGCGCGCCCGAGAGAGCGTGGTGGACGCGCCCCGCAATCGAATGGCAATGGCAATGGCCGCGATCGCGGGCGTGATCGCGATGTCCGGGACACACGCGCGAGTGGTGCGAGCAGTGGTGGAACGGGGCAAGGGGTGGAGCTCTATGTGGGCAACCTGCCCTACGAGACATCGGAACGCGATCTGGGGCAAGCCTTTGAGCGCTTTGGGCGCGTGCTTTCCGTACGCATGATCGAGAACCGCCGCAATGGCAAGCCCAAGGGGTTCGGTTTCGTCGAAATGGCGGACGATCCTTCGGCGGAGGCCGCGATCAAGGCCATGAACGGCGCGGACTTCAAGGGACGCGCCATTGTGGTCAACGAAGCCAAGTCACCCAACCGTAACGATAGATAAGGCCGGCGCATGGATGGGTGGGGACGCCACGGCGTGGCATCTGCGGTCGGTTTGGATAACCGTCCCTCCCGTGGCCGTGACGCGATTGGGCTGTGTGATCGGTAGATTTTAGACGCCCTGCGGGTAACACCGCAGGGCGTTTGCTTTTTTGAGGGGACCGGGCGAATCACGCGCTCGCGTTGGCTCACAACCTTCCCTGGGGGGGTAGCGGGTTAAGGCAGGATCAGTCCGGGCGTAACGGTTTCCACGGCTGCGGGGCCGGAAACGTGGCGCAAAATGGCCAGCGCGAATTCGAACGCGGTGCCAGGGCCCTGACTCGTGATTAGGTTGCCATCGACGACGACGCGGTTGGGTGAGCGCGCGGTGGCGGTAAGGTCGCCAGCGACACCCGGATGGCAAGTGACCTGTTTGCCCGCGAGGATACCGGCGGCCTGCAGCACCAGCGGGGCCGCGCAGATGGCCGCAATAAATTTGGCCTGCGCATGGAAGTCGCGAATGGCCGTTTGCACGGCCGGAGACTGAATCATGTGTCGCGTGCCGCCGGCGCCACCGGGCAATACGAGCACGTCGTAGTCGGCGGGGGTGATGGCGGCCCAGTCGGTATCGGCGAGGAGCCGGACGCCGCGCGACGCGGTGATGGGTTGGGGTGTGATGGCGGCGGTTGTCACGATCCAGCCGGCGCGGCGCAGCGTGTCCACCACGATCACGGCTTCCATTTCTTCAACGCCTTCGGCGAGCGGAACCAGGGCTTTGATCATGCGTCCCTCCTGCGGCGTGTTGCGGGAAATTTGGCGATGTTCACGGGAATTTCACGGCATCCTAACACAATACCAATGGACGGTGACGACACTATCACCACGCAAGAGACAGGCAAAACGTTAAAGGAGGTTAGGAAGATGCCATTCAAGTTTGTGGATGACGGCCACCCGGAGGCGGACGACTACGCGTCGAATTACGTGTGGGTCGAGCCGCGGAAACCAAGCCGGGCCCCTCGGAAAAAGGGAAGCATGCTGCGGCGATGGCTGGCGGTCACACGCGCCCGACTCGGTATTGGGCGCGGTGGTCCGCGGGAGGCGCAAGTGGGGCGGGTGAGCCCGCGACTGCGCTATCCGTCTAGTAGGATTTCGCGAAGATAACGCGGCGGGCGCCTGGCCCACCGCACCCCACGCATGTCCCACCTGCCTGCGGCGGGTGATCCAGCGGCATGCAGCGCACCGTCACGGAGAGCGCGTCATTAATTTTCTTTTCGCAGTCAGCATGCCCGCACCAGGGCGAGAGGGCAAAGCCGCCATGGGCCTCTGGTTTTTCCGGATTCTGCGGCGTGAAAAAGTCACGGAACTCATCGGCCTTTTCGATGTGGCGTGTATTGGCCTCGCGGAAGGCGAGGGCGCGTTGGAGCAAGCCTGCCTGAATTTCCGCAAGGAGGCCCGGGACGGCACCGATAAAAGCTTCGCGCGGCATGGATGTTTTCTCACGGGCGGGGCGATCACGGCGTCCCACGAACACGGCCTGTTGTTCGATGTCGCGGGGGCCCACTTCCACGCGCAGGGGAATGCCGCGCTTGATCCACTGCCAGCCCTTGTCGCCGGCATTGATATCGCGCTTGTCGAACACGACATCCACCGGGCGCCCGTCGTAGGACTGGCTGCGCAGGGCGGTGGCGAGGTCGTTGCAATAGGCGTGCACGCGGTCGGCATCGGCGGCGTTGCGGACGATGGGCAGAATCACGACATGATTGGGCGCGAGGCGGGGCGGCATAATCATGCCATCGTCGTCGGCGTGGGTCATGACCATCCCGCCGATCAGGCGCGTTGAAACGCCCCAGGAGGTGGTCCAGGCGAATTCCCGGGCGCCGGCCCGTGACTGGAACATGATCTCAGAAGCTTTGGCAAAGTTTTGACCAAGGAAGTGGCTCGTGCCGGCCTGGAGGGCCTTGCGATCCTGCATCATGGCCTCGATGGAGAAGGTATTGTCGGCTCCGGGAAAGCGTTCCACGGCGGTCTTTTCGCCGGTGATCACGGGCATGGCCATGTAGTCTTCGGCGAAGTGCTGGTAGATGTTCAGGATCTTGAGGGTTTCTTCCCAGGCTTCGTCGCGCGTTTCGTGGGCGGTGTGGCCTTCCTGCCAGAGGAACTCAGTGGTGCGCAGGAACAGGCGCGTACGCATTTCCCAGCGCACGACGTTGGCCCACTGATTGATGAGCAGGGGCAGGTCGCGGTAGCTCTGCACCCACTTGGCGTAGGTGGCACCGATGATGGTTTCGGAGGTTGGGCGCACGATCAGGGGTTCTTCGAGTTCCCCGGTGGGGACGAGCTTGCCGTCGGGGCCGGCTTCCAAGCGGTGGTGCGTGACCACCGCGCACTCCTTGGCGAAGCCCTCGACATGGGTGGCTTCCTTCTGCAGGAAACTCAGTGGGATAAAGAGAGGGAAATAGGCGTTGCTGTGGCCGGTCTCCTTGAACATGCGGTCGAGCACGGTACGGATGTTTTCCCAGAGGGCATAGCCCCAGGGCTTGATCACCATGCAACCGCGCACGGGGCTGGTTTCCGCGAGATCGGCGGCACGCACGACCTGCTGATACCATTCGGGATAGTCCTCGGCGCGGGTGGGCGTGATGGCGGTCTTCTGTTCTTTGGCCATGGCGAATCCGTGGGTTGGGTGACTGTGTATATCGATTTGGGGCGTGACCCTATGTCTCCTGCGGCGAGGAGTCAAGCGAGGAGCGTGGCGTGGCGGGTGGATGCGGCGCGCTAGCAGGCGAAGGGAACTGGTGCGTAAGCGCGGCAAGGAAAACGAGTTGGAATCGGCGCGACGGTCATGCTAGTCTAGGCTGAACTGTCCTGTACGAAAGCGGAATGAAAAGAAACTTTGTCCTAGCGTGCGGTGTGGCGGCGATGATGGCAGGGTGTTTTCCCTGGAAGGCCCCGGAGCGTTTGCCGGAATATACGAGCGTTGCGGCGGCGCAGGCGGCGAAGGATGCATCGGCCGTGTTCCTCAATCTGTCCGGCCAGGGCCTGGCGCAAGTGCCGGGCGGGATTGGCGATCTCACGCAGGTGGTGAAACTGAGTTTGCGGCGCAACCCGCTCAAGGAGTTGCCGGCGTCAACGGCAGCCTGGAAGCAACTGCGCTGGCTCGATGCGGGTGATACGGCACTGCTCAACGTCGACGGGGGCATTGGTGCTCTGGGTGCGCTGGAAGTGCTTTATCTGAATGACAACGCATTGACGGCGTTGCCGGCCGCCATCGGTAATTTGGGGCAGCTGCGCTATTTGAATCTGGATCGCAACCAGCTGGCGACGCTGCCGGCGGAACTGGGAACGATGGCCGAACTGCGGTGGCTGCGGCTGAATTCGAACGCGCTAACGGTGCTGCCCGACGAACTCGGCAAATTGTCCGTGCTGAAGCGACTGTATTTGAAAGGCAATCGCTTGGCGGCGATTCCGGACAGCCTGCGCGGGCTGACTGAGCTGACCGACATCAGTCTTTCGGGCAATCCGCTGGTGACCTTCCCGGTTGTGCTGGCGGAGCTCCCCAGGCTGGAACGCATTGACATGCAGGATGCGCAGCTGACGACGCTGCCGGACGACGCGTCACTGGGGCGGATGCGGAATCTCAAGTGGTTGTTGCTACAGCGGAATCAGATTTCGACGAATGAACAGACGCGCATTCGGGCCGCCTTGCCGGATTGCTACATCGTGTTCTAAGCGCGGCTGGACTTTACGAAGCAGCCGGTGGGTGGTGACGGTATGCATTCGACGCAGAACGCCAATCGAAGTCTGGTTTTTATCGCAATCGCGGTAGGGATTGCGTTCATCCTGATTGCGCTGAGTCTGACCGTGCAGTACAGCGACTCGCTCTATGCGTTCTGTGCGAGCATGGCGCACTCGCCGCCGGCGATGCTGATTCTCAATTTTCTGTTTTTCTGGCTGCTGGTGCTGCTGGTGCTCGCGTTGCGGCACTGGCACCGGATCAGCAGTCTGAATTCCGATCTGGAAGCGGTGGTGTCGAGCATCAGTCCCGACGCGCTGCTGGTGGTGACGCCGCAGCGTACGGTGCGCATGTGCAACGATTCCGTGGAGCGGATTTTCGGGTACAAGCCGAGCGAGATCATCGACCACACGACGGACATGCTGTACTACGACCGGCGCGCGAACACACAGCATACGCGTGAGATTTTTGACGTGCTGGCCCGGAGCGGGTTTCACTATGGCGTGGCGACGGGCAAGCGGAAGGGTGGGGGCACGGTCCCGCTGGAGATCATTTCAGGTGAGCTGGTGGGGAAGAACGGCGCGGTGCTGCTGGTGCGCGACATCACGGAGCGACAGGCCTTTGAGGAGCAGCGGCGCCGGCTGGAGCAGCGTGCGCTGCAGGCGCAGAAGCTGGAGAGTCTCGGGGTGCTGGCCGGCGGCGTCGCGCATGACTTCAACAATCTGCTGATGATCATTAATGGGTACGTGGAACTCATGCTGCTGCGCCAGCCTGCGGACGCGGGACAGAACGACAGCCTGTTGGAAATTCAGAAGGCAGCCAATCGTGCCTGTGACATTTGCGGGAGTCTCCTGTCGTTCGCCGGGCGTGCCCCGCGGCAGATTCGCCCGGTTAGCGTAACCCAGGTGGCGGAGGGTGCGGCCAAGATGGTGTCGGTGCGCGTGCCACCACGGGTACAGGTGCAACTGGAACTGGCCGCCGAGCCCCCGTTGATAGAGGGTGATGCGGGACAGCTGCACCAGATCGCGATGAACCTGATCAACAATGCGTGCGAAGCCATTGGGAATGCGCCGGGCCACGTCTCGGTCTCGACGGGTGAGCGTGTTTGCGACAGCGACTATCTGGCCGATGCCATTGGCTGGAGCAGTGGGCTGATGGCGGG
>JAQCIA010000110.1 GCA_027620105.1 Verrucomicrobiota bacterium
GACGGGATATCGGTCACCATGCATTCGGTCGTCAGCAGCAGGCCCGCGATGCTCGCGGCGTTCTGCAACGCCGAGCGTGTCACCTTCGCCGGATCCAGGACGCCGTCCTTGATCAGGTCCGAGTACTTACCCGTCGCCACGTTGAACCCGTAGCTGCCTTTGCCCTTCTTGACTTCCTCAACCACGAGGGCGCCTTCCATGCCCGCGTTGTTGACGAGCTGACGCAGCGGGTATTCCACCGCCTTGCGGACGATCTGAGCACCGATTGCCTCGTCTCCTGTCAGCGTGAGCTTGTCCAGCGAGGACTGAGCGCGCAGCAACGCCACGCCACCACCAGCCACCACGCCTTCTTCAACCGCCGCCCGTGTCGCGTGCAACGCGTCTTCGACGCGCGCCTTCTTTTCCTTCATCTCGGTTTCGGTCGCGGCACCGACGTTGATCACGGCCACGCCACCCGCCAGCTTCGCCAGGCGCTCCTGCAGCTTCTCGCGGTCGTAGTCCGAGGTCGTGTCTTCGATCTGGCGCTTGATCTGCGCCACACGGCCCTGGATGTCCGAGGTCTTGCCCGAACCTTCCACAATCGTCGTGTTTTCCTTGTCGACCGTCACCTTCTTGGCCCGGCCCAGGTCTTCCAGCTTCACGTTCTCGAGCTTGGTGCCGAGATCATCAGTCAGGCAGCGACCGCCCGTCAGGACCGCGATATCCTCGAGCATCGCCTTGCGACGATCACCGAAGCCCGGCGCCTTCACCGCGCAGCACTGCAGCGTGCCGCGGAGCTTGTTCACCACGAGCGTCGCGAGCGCTTCGCCCTCGACTTCTTCCGCAATGATCAGCAGGGGCTTGCTCGCCTTGGCCACGAGCTGCAGCAGGGGCAGCAAATCCTGCAGACTGGAGATCTTCTTCTCGTGAATCAGGACGTAGGCGTCCTCAAGCACGACTTCCATGTCTTCCGAATCGGTGACGAAGTACGGAGAAAGGTAGCCCTTGTCGAACTGCATCCCTTCCACCACGTCCAGCGTCGTCTCGATCGTCTTGGCTTCTTCGACCGTGATCGTGCCGTCCTTGCCCACCTTGTCCATGGCATCGGCAATCTTGCCGCCGATTTCCACGTCGCCGTTGGCCGAAATCGTGGCCACCTGGGCGATCTCGGTGTGCTCCCTGACCTTCTTGGCCTGCTTGCCGATCGCTTCCACGATCGTCGCCACGGCCTTATCAATGCCGCGCTTCAGGCTCATCGGATTCGCGCCCGCGGTGACGTTTTTCAGCCCCTCGCGGTAAATCGCCTCCGCCAGCAGCGTCGCCGTCGTCGTGCCGTCGCCCGCTGTGTCACTGGTCTTGCTCGCCACTTCGCGCACCATCTGCGCGCCCATGTTCTCGAAACGGTCCGGCAGCTCGATTTCCTTGGCCACCGTCACGCCGTCCTTGGTGATCGTGGGGGAGCCGAAGCTCTTGTCCAGAATCACGTTACGGCCTGCAGGCCCAAGCGTCACTTTGACGGCTCGGCTCAGTTTCGTGACACCGGCCAGGATCGCCTGGCGGGCGTCGTTGTCATACTTCAGCATTTTGCCTTTGTCAGCCATTGTCGTTCACTCCTAATGCGATTTCGCAGCGTCCTCGGTCGAAATTACTCCAGCACGCCCAGGATGTCCTCTTCGCGGACAATCTGGTATTCAACATTGTCGATCTTGATTTCCGTGCCACCGTACTTGGGCAGCAGCACCCGGTCGTTCTTCTTCACGTTCATGGGGATGATCTTGCCATCATCCGTCTTCTTGCCCGGGCCCACGGCAATGACTTTGCCTTCCTGTGGCTTTTCCTTGGCGGAATCCGGAATGATGATGCCACCCTTCTTGACGTCCTTCTCCTCGATCGGCTGGATCAGGACACGGTCTCCCAGCGGTCTGATGTTCATCGTGCGTTTCTCTCCTTGGCTTGTTCTTGTCTGCGTTTATGGCCCCGAAATCAGGAACTCGCGCTCCCTCAGGTCCGCTTCTTCTTCTTCTTGTCCTCGTCTACCATCTCAAAATCAGCATCAATCACTTCGGCATCGTCGCCACCACTGGACTTCGCCTCCGCCCCGGCCTCATCGCCACCATTAGCCGCCGCGCCACTCGCGCCCGCGGCGCCATCCTGCGGACGGGAATAGAGTTCCTGCGACACAGCCTGCATGGCCGTATTCAAGCCCTCAATCGCCGTCTTGATCCCCACCGTATCGCCACCCTTGAGCGCCGACTTCACCGCTTCGATCGCGGTCTCCACGGTCGCCTTCTTGTCCGCGGCCACCTTGTCGCCGTTTTCCTTGAGCAGCTTCTCGGTCTGGTACACCAGGTTCTCGGCCGTGTTGCGCGTTTCCACGCCCTCCCGCTTCAGGCGGTCCTCATCGGCGTGCGCCTCCGCATCCTTGACCATCTGATTGATCTCTTTTTCGCTGAGCCCGCTCGACGAGGTGATCGTGATCTTCTGCTGCTTGCCCGTGCCCAGATCCTTGGCGGACACGTTCAATATGCCGTTTGCATCGATATCAAACTCCACTTCAATCTGCGGCACGCCGCGCGACGCCGGCGGAATGCCTTCGAGGTGAAACTTGCCGATGGACTTGTTGTCCCCGGCCATCTTGCGCTCGCCCTGCAGCACATGGATCTCAACCGACGGCTGATTGTCCGAGGCCGTGCTGAAAATTTCGCTCTTCTTGGCGGGAATCGTGGTGTTGCGCTCGATCAGCGCCGTGGACACCCCGCCGTAGGTCTCAATCCCCAGCGACAGCGGCGTCACGTCGAGCAACAGCACGTCCTTGACGTCACCCTTCAGAATGCCGCCCTGAATGCCAGCGCCGACCGCCACCACTTCGTCCGGGTTCACACCCTTGTGCGGCTCGCGCCCGAACAGTTCCTTGGCCTTCTCCTGCAGCTTGGGCATGCGCGTCTGGCCGCCGACCAGCACCACCTCGTCAACCGACTTCACGTCGGCATCGCGCAAGCAGGCCCGGCAGGGCGCCATCGTGCGCTCAACAAAGGATTCCGTCAGCTGCTCGAGCTTCGCGCGTGACAGCGACACGTTCAGATGCTTGGGACCGGAGGCATCCGCCGTGATAAAGGGCAGATTGATGTCCGACTGCTGCGCCGTGGACAGTTCGCACTTGGCCTTTTCGGCCGCTTCCTTGAGGCGCTGCAGGGCCATTGCGTCCTTGGTCAGATCGATCCCGCCCTGCTCCTTCTTGAACTCCGCGGCGAGCCATTCGATGATTGCCTGGTCCAGATCGTCGCCACCCAGGTGCGTATCGCCGTTCGTGGCCTTGACCTCGAACACGCCGTCACCGATGTCGAGAATGGAAATGTCAAACGTGCCGCCGCCGAAATCGTACACGGCGATCTTCTCATCCTTCTTCTTGTCCAGCCCGTAGGCCAGCGCAGCCGCCGTCGGCTCGTTGATGATGCGTAGCACTTCCAGGCCCGCAATGCGCCCGGCATCCTTGGTCGCTTGGCGCTGACTGTCATTGAAGTACGCGGGAACCGTGATGACTGCCTGCGTGATCGGCTCGCCCAGAAACGCTTCCGCGTCGGCCTTGAGCTTCTGCAGGATCATCGAGGAAATTTCCGGCGGCGAATACACCTTGTCGCCAACCTTCACGTGCGCATCACCGTTCTTGGCGCGCACCACTTCATAAGGCACCAGCGAACACTCGTGCGCCACTTCGTCATACTTGCGGCCAATGAAGCGCTTGATGGAGTAAATCGTGTTGCGCGGATTCGTCACGGACTGGCGCTTGGCCGCCTGCCCCACCAGCCGCTCGCCACTCTTGGTGAATGCCACCACCGACGGTGTCGTGCGCGCGCCCTCCGCGTTCGGCACCACAACCGGCTCGCCGCCCTCCATGACCGCCATGCACGAGTTCGTCGTCCCCAAATCAATTCCCAAAACCTTGGCCATAAATCCCTCCCCTTTCTTCACAAAAAAATATGCGCCGCCCTCCCATAAGCACCATCCGTGCCATCACCTGCAACGTCGTTTACCAATATATTTGTAATGCATTATATAGAAACGTCTTATAATGACTAATAATCACAACAATCCCGCGAACCGAGCACCTAAATGCGAGCCACCTTGTCCCACATGCCCCCAACTGCACCGGGCAAGCGTCATCCTGTCCCACCCCGCTTTTCCGTCTCGGCGCCCCCTCTTCTCGCCTGAAATCGCCATTCCTCCCCCCGTGCATGGATTTCAGCAGACCCTCGCCAGCTACCGCGGCCACGACCCCTCGTATTTTCGCGCACCGTCGCCACGTTCCTGCTCCTGCCTGAGCTGCCTGCCCTGATCGCCGGCTATCTGGGACGCATTTGGCTATACCAGGCCATGATTGCCACCCGCGCGGAACCGATCGCGCCAACCAGGGAAGGATTTGCCCAGTCGCACCATGACGCCCGGGGACGCAAACTGAATGTCATCCTCCTGCTCACCGATGTGCTCAACGACGGCGCCGCAACCATCGTCCTCAAGGGCTCTCACCAACTGTTGTACATCCGCACCCTCCACGACGCCTTCCAGGTGAACTGCATGACAAAACGCGACCATCTCTGGACCCACGAAATCCCCCTGGCCACACTCGCCGCCCCCCACCCCGCCCAACAAACCCTCCGCCACCGCGCCAACCTCCGCCCCCTTCGACACCCCTCAACCCCACGCAGACAATCCCCACGCACAAACTCAAGTATCCGTAAGTATCCGTAAGAGGTCGTAAACACAGGGGCTGCCTTGACTTTATGATTTCATTCTGGCGATAATCCAAAACCGCATATTCATTTGCTGGCAGCTTGGAAACTATGTTCAAAAAAAGAGAACTCGGGCAGGAGTTCGCGTTCGGGAAGATACCGGCTTACTGCAAGTACGAATTGTATATGGAACGTTACCGGTGTGCTGCCGACTTTGCCCGTCATGAATTCGCCGGCAAAGACTCACTTTCAATACTGGATATTGGAAGTGGGCGCGGACGCTTGAAGTACTTTTGCGACTTTAACAAGCAGATTGAATGGCACGGAATTGAGGTCCTTGATGAGATGAAGGACATTTGCACAGGCCTCGGATACCGGATGCATACTCATGACATCGAGAAAGCACCGCTGCCATTCAATGACGAGAAATTCGACCTTGTTGCAGGATTGCATGTTCTTGAGCATCTAGCGGATCCCCGGAAGGCGTTACGGGATATGGGACGAGTCCTGAAAGAGGGTGGCCTGCTCGTTCTTGGTGTCCCGACGAAGCCGCCGATAATTGCCGAAGCTATTAATGGCTGGTACCGATTGAGACAGGCCAGAAATCCACGCCCAGGCCGTACCTGCAACGCATTCTCGCCATCCAATTTCAAGAGACTGCTTCAGAATACAATTTGCGATGCTCTCGATATTGTCGATGTTCGGGGGTTTCGTCTTTTCTCTGCCCGCCGACGGCTACCGCTCGAGAACATGAAGTGGTTTTATGATATCAGCGTCTGGTTTGGCCGGTACTTTCCCTTGCTAACCCCGGAAATCAATGTGATCTTGCGAAAACGATGCTCACAACAAACCCCTGCAGGCAACGTCCTAAATGCCGCGCCTGCAGAGTGACGTTCGACGATGGGAGAAGGAATGCATATGAAGCGTACGATCCTGATGATTGACGATGAACCGGAATATTGCGAGATCTTGCGGATGCGTCTGGAAGCCCATGGCTTCAACGTCGTAACGGCGCCTGACGGTGCGAAAGGCCTGAAGGAGGCTCTGCTCCAGCCGCCCGACCTTATCCTCCTCGACATCATGCTACCGGGCCTCGACGGTGGCGACATCGCTCACAGGCTTCGGTCCGAGCCGCCGCTTTCGAAGATTCCCGTGCTTTTCCTGACCGCCGCCATCAGTGCGGAGGAAGCAGAGCGCGATTGGGGACGTACCGAGGAACGAATGCTGTCCAAGACGATGGACAGCGAGGCGCTCCTGCGCCGTATCCAAGAGACTTTAGAACCGAAGGTAACCGCGCATCATGCCCGCAACTCGCCGAACAAGACGGCCGACCTCTAGACGTGCGAATTAGGGACCGACCCTTGTGCGGATTATAGGCCCGAATGCCCAAGCGAGGCTGGAGGCATTCGACCTGTCGGTTCGGGCACCGCTTCTTTTTGTCCGGGCCGGCGCTTGAAACGTCCGCTACCGCCGCAACCGGACGCGTGGTCGCAGCGCTCCGCTGTCAAGGTTGTCGCTGAATGCCTTCCGCGACGGTGTCCCGACTTAGACGGGCAGCAGGATGGCGAGCCGCGGAACGTGCAAGACCAGAACACCGCACTCGACTTTCCCGCATTCGCACGGGCCATGGCCCTGGAGCGCGGAGTCCGCCCTACAGCCCCAACTCGCCGGCCTGCGCACGCGGCTTGAGACCGAAGCGTTCGTAGCACAGTTCCGTCGCCACGCGTCCTTTGGGCGTGCGGCGCAAGTAGCCTTCCTGGATCAGGTACGGCTCATAGACTTCCTCAATCGTGTCGGTCTCCTCGCTCACCGACACCGCCAGAGAGCTGAGTCCCACCGGTCCGCCGGAAAATTTGTGCAGAATCGTCTCGAGGATGCGCTTGTCCATGTCGTCCAGGCCGTGGCGATCAATATCCAGCATCGTCAGCGCCTGGTCCGCCACCGTTCGCGAAATCTTGCCATCGGCCCTGACCTGCGCAAAGTCGCGCACGCGCCGCAGCAGATTGTTCGCCACCCTCGGCGTGCCCCGGGCCCGGCGGGAAACCTCGTCCGCCCCATCCGGATCCATGTCCACGTTCAAGATCCGCGCCGACCGTTCCAGAATGCGGCGCAACTCTTCGATGCCATAATA
>JAQCIA010000111.1 GCA_027620105.1 Verrucomicrobiota bacterium
CCCGCCGTTGCGCCGTTCGCGGCGCAACGGTAAGTCAGGAGATCCGAGCCACCTGCCCTCTCCCGCTCTAGCCCGATCTGTCATGCGCCTCTATTCCATCATTATCTGTGGCTTCATGGACATTGTGCGGCAGCCGCTGGAGGCGTGCTGGCCAGGGGGTAGCCGGTGGAGTTGACATGATGGCATGTATGATATATTGTGAGTCAGTATGAAAACGGAAGTTACCGTGGTGACCGAGCGGGGGCAGGTGTCCATCCCTGCGGCCATCCGCAAGCGCATGGGACTTGCCGCCGGTCGGCGAGTTTGTTGGGAGGTCTTGTCGGATCAGGCTTGCCGGGTCACCGCCGTGGCGACGGCGCGTCAGCACGTTGGCGCCACCGCCATGCTGGGATTCGCCAAGACGTTTCGCAAGGCCAGGACGACGGCGGCCTGGATGCGCCAGTTGCGGTCGGGCGAGGGCGCCTGATGGCTTGGGTCGTGGATACCTGCCTGGTCATCGACGTGCTGGAACACGACCCCACTTTTGGCGCCGTCACAGCCAAGTTTCTGGATACGCACACGGCTGCGGGCCTCGTCCTGTGTCCCGTGAGCTACATCGAGATGGCGCCGGCATTCCTTGGGGATGAGCACCGGCAACGTGAGTTTCTGGAGCAAGTCGGGATTGAGTACCGACATCCCTGGGCGTGGGAGGATACGCTCCTGGCCCACCAGGCTTGGAATGGGCATGTTACCCGGCGCCGCGCACAACAGGCAGGACGCCGACCGGTCGCGGACGTGTTGATTGGCGCCTTTGCCCTGCGCATGGACGGGCTGTTGACGCGCAATCCGGCGGACTTCAAGGCCCTGTTCCCGAAACTTCGTGTTGCCACGCCACCGCGTCCGTAGTCCCAGCGGGTTTTGGTTCGATTGAATAGGTGCTCCCGTGTTTTCACGTCTCTATTCCATCGTCATCAGCAGCTACAAGGACACGTCCCGGCAGACGTTGGAGGCCTGCCTGGGCCTGACGCGCACTACCGACGCCGGATACGAAGTCATCTTCCTGGACAATACGCGCGACAGCCGTCACCAGGCGATGTCTATCACGCCGGCGTGCGCGAGCCCCTGTTCGCCGAGCCGGGGCAGCGTGCGCCGCTGCTGTACCTGACCAGGAACATGACCTTCGCGTTGTTCAAGAGTGCCGGCTGGTGGGTGCGGCGCAATCCGCCGCGCGCCATGGTGGAACTGCTGAACGCCACACGGGACTGGGGTGAAATTCGAGGGTGGTTGCGAATTGGGAGAAGATGTTGAACAGGAGATCGCGGAGGTAGCAGAGCAGAGGGAACGACTGCGGATATCCCGCTCTGCGACCTCTGCGAGCTCCTGTTCAGTTCCACTTCATTCCCTATATGCGTCTCTATTCCATCATCATCAGTGGCTACAAGGAGACGGCCCGCGAAACGCTGGCCGGTGTCCTGGCCATGCAGCGTTCGGCGGACGTTTCGTTTGAGGTCATCTTTCTGGACAACACGCGCGACAGCCGGCATAGCGCCATGGTACGGGAGCTGTTTGCCACCCCCGGCGCAGAACAGATTCGCACGGTATATCTGCCGCACCCGGTTCCCGGGAAGGCCGCGGCGCAGAACCGCGGCATCGCGCAGGCACGTGGCGAGTTCTTTGTCTTTCTTGATGACGACGTCCTCCCTGCTCCCGATCTGGTGCGGGCCTATGACCGTGGCTTTCAGGCGCACGCCTGCGGTGCGATTCAGGGGCGTGTGTCGTTGCTTTTTGAAGGTGGGGGGTGGGTGCCGGACTGGATCAATGCACGGTTCCGCCTCGATCTGGCGGAAATGGATTTTGGCAAGACCGTGATGCCCTTCGATATGGGGCTGACCGGCGCCAACATGGCCTTTCACGCGGGCCTTTTTCAGCGGTTCGGCGGATTCGATGAGCGCCTCGGGCCTGGGCGCAGCGGCACGCTGGAGGATCAGGAATTTTCCGAGCGCATCCGCGCGGGCGGCGAGGTGCAGCTGTTCTGGCCTGAGGCCAGCGTGCAGCATCGGATTCCACCGCCGCGGCTGAAGCTGCGCAGCTTTCTGAAGATCTATTTCGATGTGGGGTATTCGGATTTCTATTTGTCGGGACACTACATAAGGGGCGGGCGGCTGCGCTTCACTTTGTACACGGTGAAACAGATGCTGGGCCGGGCGCCCCGGTTGGTGTGGGCGTTGCTGCGCGGGCGTCAAGCCGAGTGGCGGATTGCACTCTGCGAGATGGCGCGCGCTTATGGGTACTGGCGTCAGGGCCTGGCGCAACTGGTCGAGGTATGAAGATTGCTGTCGCCAGTTGCGGGCTCGGGCATGTGTCGCGCGGGATTGAAACCTGGGCGCGCGACACGGCCGTTGCGCTGGCCGGGCGGGGAGTGGACGTTACGCTCTTTGCGGGTGGGCCCGTGGGACTGGGCGATGACACGGTGCGCGTGCCGGTGGTGGTGCTCCGGGGCTTGCGCCGCTTCGAAGTGCGCACGCAGCGACTGGCCCACCTGAGCCCGGGCGTCGCCTGGCGCTGGGGCCTCAAGGACGGCTATGGATGGGAGCAGTTCGCCTTCTGGCTGCGGCTGCGAAATCATCTGCGCCGTGGGAGTTTTGACATTCTCCATGTTCAGGACCCGATGCTGGCGGCGTGGTGTCGATGCTGGCGCACGCGCGGCTGGCTGCGGACGCGGGAAATTCTGGCGCACGGGACGGAAGAGCCCGCCACCTTTCTTGCCGCGTTTCCCCGCGTCCAGCACCTGGCGCCATGGCATTTGCAGGAAACGCTGGCGGCGTTGCACCGGGCGGGTGATACGCGCCCGCGTCCGCAGTGGACTGCGATGCCGAACTTTGTCGATACGGCAATGTTCATGCCCGCCGGGAGCGCAGCCGTGCAACTGGCCGCGCGCGTCGCCTTGGGTATTCAATCGGGGACGCCCACCATCGGGTGCGTGGCCGCCGTGAAGCGCGATCACAAACGCATCGATCATCTGATCGGCGAGTTCGCCCGATTTGCAAAAACCGCGGCCGGGCGCAATGCGCAGTTGGTGATCGCCGGTGCGCGTCAGCCGGACTCGGATGGGCTGGTCGCCCAGGCGCAGAATGCGGCGCCGGGGCAGGTGCAGATTCGCTTCGATGTCGCGCGCGCCGACATGCCAACGCTATATCGGGCTTTTGATGTGTTCGTGCTGCCTTCGGTTTTTGAAATGATGCCCATCGCGTTGCTGGAGGCGCTCGCGAGTGGCGTGCCCGCCTATGTGCATCACCATCCCGTGCTCACATGGATCCTGGGAGCACCTGGTTCGGGTGAGGGATGGGCCCCGGGGGGGCGGGTGCTCGACATGGCGGCCGCAGGAACGCTCGCGGAGGCGCTGGCGGATGTCACGCCCGACCGGCTGCGCGAGACGGCGATCACGGCGCGCCAGCATGCGGAGGCCGAATTTTCGCAACAGGCCGTCATCGGCCAATATCTCCAGTATTATCGCGGAGTTGTTGCGGCGTTGAAATGAACCGCGACATGGCCACCGGTATTTCCTACTGTCGTCCGATGAAGCGACTACGGCCACCTGCATTGACGCTGACCGGCTGCGTTGCGGGATTGCTGCTGTTCGGCAATTCCCCGGCCCTGTCGCAGGCAGGGCAGACGCGCATCGATGCGGGGCAATCCATCGAAGTCGCCGCGGCGCGCCTCGAACCGGGCGATACGCTGGTGCTCAAGCCGGGCATTTATCGCCAGAGCGTGACCCTCGCGGGGTTACGCGGCGAGCGCAAACGCCCCATTACGCTACGCGGCGAAGTCGGAGCCGTCATCGAGCCATCCGAGCGTGATGGCATTTTGATCATGGGGGATGGTCGCAGCGAGCATCTTGTACTGGAAGGCATCACGGTGCGTGGCGCAAAGCGCGCGGGCATCGTGGTGAATGGGTCGCGGCATGTGACCATCCGGAACTGCAGCCTGATCGACAATGGCATCTGGGGCATTCAGACAATCATGAGTGATCATGTGACGGTGGAAGATTGCCAGTTGTCCGGTTCGCGCACGCAGCATGGCGTGTACTTCAGTACAACGGATCATCCCATCCTGCGGCGTTGTCACATCTTTGGCAACGCGGGTTGCGGGGCCCACTTCAATGGCGATGTCTCGGAGGGTGGCGACGGCATGATCACCGGCGCTATCCTTGAGGATAATGTGATCCACGACAATGGGAAGACTGGCGGGGCGGCCATCAACATGGACGGCGTGGATCTCGCCAGTGTGCGTAACAATTTAATTTTTAACAATCTGTCCGGCGGGATCACATCCTTCCGGGGGAATGCCATCCGTGAGGGTGACGGGCATGTGATTGCTGATAATACGGTCTATATGCGTCCCAGTCAGGGGCGCTTCGCCGTGCAGATTCTGGGTGCGGTTACGAATGTCACCATCACGCGCAATGTGCTGGTGGCGGGGCGTGGGCCGGCTCTGGACGTGGAGTCCGATTCTGTCCCCGGAATCACGAGCGATGGCAATTTGTTCTACATGCCCGGGACCGCCAATGTGGTCGCCATCGATGGGGCGCGCATGGATCTGGGCGCCTGGCACGCGCGCACGGGTCAGGACGTTCGTTCGCGGACCGTGAATCCAGCATTCGCGAACCCGGCCGAAACCAACTTTACGGTGACCGTCAAACTGCGCCCGGATCAGCTGCCGATCGGATACCAGCCGCGCGCGGGCCGTTGATACGCGACATGTTGATGTCGGAACAACCGTTCATTTCCGTGGTGGTGCCAGCCTACAACGCGGCCCAGACCATTCGCGAAGCGCTGGCATCGGTGGCGGCGCAGGGGCGGCGGGATGCGGAGGTGATTGTTGTCGACGACGCGTCGCGTGATGCAACCCCACAGATTCTACGCGACGAATATGCGCAAAAGCCCGGCCATCGGATTCTCGCGCTGGAACGCAACGGCGGACCGGCGGCCGCGCGCAATGCCGGGGTGGAGTTGGCGCGTGGCGCCTGGGTGGCATTCCTCGACGGCGATGATGCCTGGTTGCCCGGCCGACTGGACTTGCAGTTGCAGTTGGCGCTAGCCAACCCCGAGGTGGCATTGTGGTGCGGGGATGTCGTTCCGCTCAAATCGGAAAATGCGCAACAGGAACCGCGACTCCCGGCCGCGGCGCACGCTCGTTTTCGGGATCTGCCGCTTCGGGAGTTTGTTTATCACAACGCCGTGGCCACCTCCACGGTGCTGGTCCGGCGCGCGGCGCTGCTGTCGGTCGGTGGATTCGATGAGCAGTTCGTCGGCCCCGAGGATTACGATCTCTGGATGCGGCTGGCGCGTGTGCACCGGTTGGCGCGCCTGGAATGCCCCCTGGCCCGCTATCGGCTTGTGGCCGGGAGTCTAAGCATGGATGATCGCAAGTTCCTGCCGCAGGTATTGCGGGTGCTGGACAAGGGCTTTGCGCCCGGTGGGGTCTTGAGCGCACATGCCGACTTGCGTGAAGCCTCGATGGCCACGCAATATTGGAACGCATCGTGGATGGCGTTCAACCGCGGTGCACGCCCCACGGCGTTGCGCTACTGGTGGGCGGCCTACCGCCGCGACCATCGGTCGGCCATCAGCGCCGCGCGTCCCTGGCGGCGGTTGTTGCTCCGTTATCTGGCGGGACGGCGGGAGGTGGCTCCGGGGGGCCTGCCAAGGGAGGCATCAGGAGGATTGGCATGAGCAAGTTGCGGAACATGGCAAAATTGATTGCGCACGCGGGACTGCCGTTGCCCGGTCCGCTGCGACCGCTTATCCGCGCCGCGTACCGGGCGGGCGTTCTGGCGGTCGAGTCGCTGGCGTTTGCGCGAAAAGTGTTATGGGTTGAACCGGTGCTGCGCTCCGTTTGCGCGAGTGTTGGTCGCGGCCTGCGCGCGGAGTGCCTGCCCTATATGCGGGGGAACGGCCGGTTGACGTTGGGGGATCAGGTCAATCTCTCGGGGCGCAGCTGTTTCTATTTTCTGCACGGCATGCCCGCGACGCCGGCCATTACGATTGGCGATCAGACGTTTATCGGCAACGGTTGCACGCTGGCGGCGGCGCGGGAAATTCGGATCGGTGCGCACTGCCTGATCTCCACCATGGTGCGCATTCATGACAACGATGGGCATCCGCTGGATCCCGGCCGGCGCCTGCGGCATGAACCCATTCGCGCCGACGAATCCGCCCCCGTGATCGTGGAAGACAACGTGTGGATCGGGGCTGGCGCAACCATTCTCAAAGGGGTCCGCATCGGACGCGACGCCGTGATCGGTACGGGTGCTGTGGTGACGGATGATGTGCCCCCTGGCGCGGTGGTGGCCGGTAATCCGGCCCGGGTGGTGAAAGTGCTGGAGCGATCGGCGCCATAAACCGTTATGCGCGTTGCTTGCGACCGTGCGCCCGTCCCATCCGCGTCAGCGCTTCTCATGACTGGGGTATTCCCTTCGCTCCGCCCCATGCAACGCGTTGAGGATTCGGATTCACCGCGGAGGCACCGCGACACGGAGCAGAGGTCATCCTCATGTGTTCACTTCCACGCAACACTCGCGCTGGAGAAGGCAGAGGCGGCGGAGCGCAGCTCCCCGCGCGAAGCTGCGGGTCTCCGTGGTTCATTCCCAATCACTAGCGTCCCATACGCGAAAGGGGAAATCACCACGGAGGCACGGAGGAGAGGTCGCGTGAATGCGTGTCCGCTTGTGCGTTGCGTAGAGCAT
>JAQCIA010000112.1 GCA_027620105.1 Verrucomicrobiota bacterium
GTTCGCCGGGCTGGCGCAGGTGCTGGCCCTCAACGTGGCGCGGATCAGTGTGGTGGTTGCCAAGGCGCCCAACATGCCGCCCGAGTGGAGCGAAAAGTTCTTGCACGACACGCTGGGCAGTTTTCTGCTTGCGGCCATCGTGCTGGTGCAGATTGAAGCCGCCGCCTGGCAGGTGTGGAAGGCGAACCTGCAACGTCGTTTGGACGGCATTGCCAGCCGCGATCTGGAACCGCCTGAACGCGCCACGCGTCTGCCCCGCTTCTGGCATTACTTCGCCAAGTGGTCGCGGGTGCTGGCCGCCTGCGCGATTCTCGCGGTGTTGTTCGTCCTGATGGTCTACAAATCACGCCCCGCGCATCGTGAGCAAATGCGTCGCGACGTCATTGAGGCGTTGATGGCGACCGATCTGGAGGCGGCGGAGCGGGGCATCGATCGCGCCCTGCGCAGCACACCGCGGGCGCCTGACCTGCTTGGCAAAAAAGCGCGCGTGCAGGTGATGCGGCGCGACTTTCAGGGGGCACTGGACACCTTTAACGGCATTGTCGGCAGGTTGAGTCCGCTGGAGTCCACATTGAAGAGTTGGTCCCTGATGGCGGTTGGGCGATCCGCGGACGCCATTGCCATCATTGACAACCTTTCCGAGGCGGAGCGCACCCTGCCGGGGGTGGCCATGGTGCGTGCGGAATACGCCGCCATCCAGGGCGATCCGGTGCTGACCAGCCGGTACATTGTGCACGCTGGCACCGCCAGCGTCGACGCCAGCCGCGTGCGGGCGCTCTTCCCCTTTCTGGCGCGCCATGAGCAGTGGGGGGCCATCGCCAAGGCCGACACGGACGTGCCCTATCAAGAAATTGGCCATGCGTTGATCGCGTCGTACGCCTGCCTGCGCGTGAATGATCTCGACGGCGCCGCCCGCACCATGCGGCAGGCGTTGCGCACCTGGGACAAGGATCGGCGCTTGCTGCGCGACCTCTTTGTGCTCGCGTCCCGTCGCCCGGGGACGGAATGGGAACAGCGTTTTGCCGAGAGCTTCGCCGCCAACGTGGACGCACTCGATGGTGAGGATCTGGTTCCCTACATCACCTATTGCTTTCGCCTCGCGCGCCCGGACCTGGCCTGGCTGGCCTATCTGCGCTTGCTGACGCTGGACGCCCGCCATCCGGATATTTTCTACTCGCCGGCGCAATTTGGAAACCGGTGGTACACCTTTCGCCGGCATGCCATCGGCGTGAGCGGCGGGGATCGCGATGCGACCATTGATCTGCGGCCGCTCGCGGCGCACACGCGCCACATCTGGCCGTTGAACCGGCTTTGGAAGCATGTCCCGCTCGCCAAGGAATTCGCGCAGCAGGAGGAGGGCACCATCCGCGACCGCTATCTGGCCTGGACACTGTCGGAACTCGAATCCCGCGAGAAGTCGGGTACGCTCAGCCGGCGCGGCGAATTGATTTTTCCTGGCGTGCTGGCCGCCGAAAACCGTTTCGACGAAGCGCACGCCCGCCTGGACGTCCTGCGCCAGAAGTATCCCAGCCCATCCTTTAATGCCCAGGTGCTGTTGGAGCACGCCGGCTTTTACGATCAGCAGAAGCGCTGGGAGGAGTCGTACGAGGCTTTGCGTTCCTACTACACGTCGATTGAGGAGTCGGGGGATTTCGTCGAGTTGCAGGCCGACCTCATGATGGTGAATGCGCTGCTGAATATGAACCTTGCGGTGCAGGCCTTTGACGTGGCGGAACGCGCGGCCGTGACGTTTCCCGGGGTGGGCTATACGGCGCTGCTACGTGCCGCGATCTGGGATATTTTTGGCTTTCAGGACCAGGCCCTGTTCGTGCTCGCCAGTCAGGAAGAGGACGTCTACCTGTACACGGCGGCGCGCCTGAATGCGCAGACTGGCCGTCTCGCGGAGGCTCAGCGCATGTATGGCGCGCTGGGCATGCCGTTCAATACGGAAGGCAAGAATCTGCTGCAGCCGCTGCTGCCGCCGCCGGCGGAACTGACGGTGTCACGCCGGTGGCCTAGCGCGCCCACGGCCGCCGAAAGGGCAAGTGAGCGCGAACGGGTGCGCGCCCGGGCCGCCAGGGCGAAGAGTGTGCTGGTCAAGCAACTGGAGACGTTGACCGGCGATTGGTACGCGCAAACCAACGCACCCTTCACGGCCGATCTGGCGCGTTGGCGGGCCGCGGGACGCGACACATGGGAACGGGTCAGCGTGCTGCACCGTCTGGCCGTCCTGCATGCCCGTTCCCAACAGTATGCAGAGGCCACCGCAGTGGCCCGGTCCGCGCTGGCGGAAATGCCCCAAGCCGCAGTCCTGCATCGCGTGCTGATTGCACTCACCGAAGGCGATCGCGCGGTGGTCGCCGCGGCACGCGCGGCCTGCCCCACGGATCCCGAAATCTGGCTGGCGGATCTCGTGGCCACGTTTCGCACGAACGGCGTCGGCCCCTGGGCCCAGCAGGCCTGCACGGCAGCCATGGCGTCCGGAAAATTCTCATCCGACACGCTCGTGCGCGCCGGCGACTTCCTGCTGCGACAGGGCCTGGTGGATGAAGCGGCGACGCTTGCGCGCCACACGATTCCGCAGTGCAAAGGCCTGGTCAGCGCGTACATGCTGGGATTGCGGTGCGCGCTCAGCCAGCGCGATGCGGACTGGGCGCTGGTCTGTGCGCGGTTGGGCATTCAGCATGCCCAGGATCCTGGGCTGTTCTACAAGGCGGTCGTTGAAATTAAAACCATTCAAAACACGCCCGATGCGGACCTGATGACGGCGTTGGAATATCTCAAGACCAAATTCCCCAAGAATCCGGAATGGGGGCAGTATCTGGGGCATCTGTATTTTCAGCAGGGCAATTCCGGGCGTGCCTTGACGGTGCTCGAGCCCTTGCTGGCCCAGGAAATGGCGGGCGTGCGTGTCCGATCGATTCTGCTGGCCGCCGAGGCGGCGCGCCTGTCGGGAAAAGGGGACAAGTCCATCGGCATTCTTGAACGCGCCCTGGCTGCCCATCCGGACCAGATGAGTGTGCTCAACAACCTGATCTACAGCCTCAGCCAGAGCCGGGTCACCGCGCCGCGGGCGCGCGAACTGCTGCCAAGGTTGATGGCCTACAGCAGCGATTCCTTTGCCGTTCTGGATACGGCGGCCATGGTGTATTTGCGCAGCGGCGATCTGGCGAAAGCGCAATCCTTCATGGAGCAGGCCATGGCGAAACTGGACGAAAACGATTACGCAGCCCTTGAGACCCGCCTCAATTCGGCGGAAGTCCTGATGGCGTCCGGTGATTTCGAGGCCGCGCGCGTGCGGATTGACAATGTGCGCCGTGATCCCCGCGCCAACAATTTGAATTTTCTGGATGAACGGGCACGCCGCTTGCTGGACGAAATCGATCGTCAGACGCTGCGTAGCGGGTGGGAAGGGGATTGGAATTGACTTTTTGCGCATATTTCCTATCATAACCGATTTAGTGGAGGACGGAATTCTGCGCCCCGGGCATTGGTTGGCGTGGGCCGACGTTATAAGCATGAATCGTCTTGGAAACTTTCTGCTGATCACATTGCTGGCGCTGTTTGCCAGCGGTTGTGCGTCGTCCTCATCGTCACGCCGCGACGTGGTTCTGTCCGACCTGATCCGCGACATTGAAGCGCAGAACAGTGCCACGGCGAGTGGTCAGGGGCAGGATCGCCCAGACGCGCCCATGAAGGCCGTTCCCACCAGCGCCAGCAAACCACCCACATCCACGGGCGCCATTCCGGGCGCGCGTGCCGATGATGCACCGGAAGGTTCCTACGAACCACTGGATCTGTCCACGGGGGGGGGACCCTTGACGATTCAGGCGGAAAGCGTGCTGCGCATCACCGTGGCCGAGGACCCTGGCCTGAGCGGTTCTTATCCCGTGAACGGGCTCGGCGGCATCCAACTTGGATACATCGGTCCGGTCATTCTCGACAATCTGACCGAGGAAGAAGCCGCGCAGAAGATCCAACGGGTACTGAGTAGCCGCGAATTCAGTGCGGCAACCGTCACCGTCAAGATTCTCCGTCTGTCTTATGATCGGGTCGGCATTGCAGGAACTGTCCGCAAACCTGGCATTATTCGCGTGGGTGCGGGCGATGAGATTTCACTGAATAATGCGCTCAACCAGGTGAGCGGCATTACGGATACGCCTTGGAAGACGCGTGTGAAGGTCGTGCGCGGCGGTTTAACATCGGTTCTCGCGCCGTACCTACCCGGCGAAGTCTACTACTTGGCGGACGAGCAGCGAAATCCTCGCATACCGAACGTCATGTTGCGCAACAACGATGCCGTATTCGTGTATTCGACTACACAGACGTCGACGGGAAAGCGACAAGGCGCGCGCTGGATTCTCGTGTTGGGTGAAGTCGGGCAAGAAGGATTCGTTAGTTTTGAGCCGCAGGATCGATTCACCATGATGAACCTCATCTTCCGGCTTGGCGGGTTACCGGCTTACGCGAACGACAAGGCCGTGCGCGTGATCCGCGCGAACGCGGACGGGATGCAGCAGGAATTTCGTGTGAATGTCCGTGAGATTCTTGAAGAAGGGGATCCGGCGTTGGACTTTCCACTGGAATCCGGTGATCGCGTGATCGTGCCTTCCCGTGGCATTTCGTTCTTTTGAAGGTGAGCGATGGCAGTCCCGCGCTCCGGCTATATCTGCCGGTGCCAGGGGGGGCTCACGCGGATCGCTGATGGGCGCATGCGCTCCACTGGCAACCGTTCAAAGCAGATGTGAGGTGATCTATGGCTGATCCGTTGCAAGAGAACAAATCCTTCGATTTCCGCGTCTACTTGGGAATGTTGCTGTTTCGCTGGCAAACGATCGCCGTTTGCTTTCTCTTTAGCCTCCTGATCGGCGTCCTGTTTCTGCAGTTCACGCCGAAAAAGTACATTACCCGCGCTGCTGTGCGTGCCACTTCAGACCCCACCCTGGACCTCAAAATTAAGAACCCCTGGACGACCATCGGCAGGCATGCCCGCATGTTGGAGGGTGGCGAGGCCCGCAATCAAGCGATCGAAAAGCTTGCGCCGGAATGGGGTGAAACGCTGGGCGATATACGCAAGATGTACCTGCCGCTCGACATCAAAACCATCAGTCGAGCCACGCTCTGGATAAATATAAAGAGCGAAACCCCCCGCTACGCAGAAGCGCTATTACGGGAGATTCAGGCGATCCATCAGCGCATGTGGCAAGAGGCACGCGAATCGGGTTCTGGTAGCGCATCCAGCCAACTAAGCACGGAGCTGGACGCGATTGAAGAACGCATCCGCGCAGCCGAGAGCGAGGTCTTCGAGTTTGAACGACTCAACGACATGCGCCGCATCGCTGCGCGCGCAGGCCAAGAGGACTCCTATATCAGCGAGCTCGTTAGCTCGCGGCGCGGAATCCAAACGCAACTTTGGATGATGGAAGTTCAGTTCCCGGCTCTTCGAAATGCCGACGTTGGCGTCATGGAATCCGCCAGTGCCTATGGTCTGAATGTGGACGGAAAGCTCGTGCTGAATCTAAATGAAGTCGTCAACGCCACCGCAGCTGAGGGCAGTCAGGCCCTGCCGGCTCTTTCCGTCGCTGGCGATGCCAAACCACCGCCAACGGGAACGCCGTCGGAACCCGCGGGCGGAACCTCGCTGGCCGAGCGAGGTCTCGGCTGGCATGGACTGCGGTACGATCTAATTGTGAACGAGGCCAAAGAGCGTGAGATGGCCAAATCGCTGAAGGATGACCATCCTTCCCTGAAGGCTGTGCGCCAACAGATCGCGGGGCTGCAGGAAAAACTCCGCATGGCTGCGGAACTGCAATTTCGCGGCATGATGGATCGGTACCGCGGGCTGCAAATCACGCACGATGCGCTGGAGGCGGCGGAGTACAAATGGCAGGCGATCAACTGGCAGCGCGCCCAAAAGATGGCGGAGCTGGGCAGGTTACAGGCGCGGGTGACGCGCTATGAGGAAAACTATCGCGTGTTGTACGAGCGCCTGAATGATCTGCGCATGAATGACGAAATGAAGATCGAGCGCGTCACGGTCGGGGTGCCTACATCTTCCAGCAAGCCGGTTTGGCCAGATCCCACCCAGGTGCTCCTGATCGCGCTCGGCGTGGGGCTGGGTCTGGGCGTGGGTATTTCTCTGATTGCGCAGTTCCTCGACAACAAAGTGCAGTCCATCAAGGATGTTGAAGGCTCACTCGGCATTCCGTTCCTGGGCGGCGTGCCTTTCTGGGTGCACAGCGGTCTCGAAAAAGCCATCCGCCCGATCGTCACGGAGGAGCATTCCGTGGGTGCGGTGGAAGCCTATCGCGCGCTGCGCACCAGCATTGTGGCCGCGCTGGAAAAGGCGGGAGAGAAGGTGCTCATCGTCACCAGCGCCGACTCGCGTGAAGGCAAGACGCTGACCGCACTCAACACCGCCATCATGATGGCACAGATGCACCGGCGTGTGCTGCTCGTGGACATGGACTTGCACCGGGGACGCCTGCACCGTTCACTGGGCCTGGAAAAAGAACCGGGGGTCACCAATGTGCTGCGCGGCGAGCGTTCGCTGCGTTCGATTATTGTGCCAACCCGCTTTGAAAATCTCAGCTTCGCGCCGCCCGGACCGCCCGTGGATGACGCGCCGGAGCTCCTGCAGTCGTCGGGCATGCAGAATTTCTTCACCGACGTTCAGGACGAGTATGACTACATCATCTGCGATTCGTCGCCCGTGCTGCG
>JAQCIA010000113.1 GCA_027620105.1 Verrucomicrobiota bacterium
ATTGGAGGGCGAGCGTCCCGCGAGCCGTTCTTGAGCCCATCCCAAACCAGGCTTAAGTAAGTGCCATTCTCGTAACTGGGTGGCTGCTTGACTCAAGCACTCCCAAGCGGGAGCGTCCTGAAGGTGCGCGTAGGCGTTGACCACGGATAGCAGGCATGTGGTCTGTCATCCGTGGTCGCAGAGTCTCCGAATCGCGGTACAGGCTGCACCCCACTACCGGTGATGCCCGCTTGAGTCAGTCAGCCAGGTTGTCGCATGGGTCCATCAGGTGTTTGCGCACATCCCTAAAGAAGACGCAGCCGAACTTGCCGCCCAATGATCAGAACAGCGTGTAGATGAAGGGCGCCGCAGTCTGCGTGGTCGTAATCAGCAGGCCCAGCAGCAGCAGCACGAGAATGATCGGAATGATCCACCACGCCTTGTTCTGCCAGGCGAATCCAAAAAATTCTTTCAGCAGCCGTCCCAGATGTCGGAAAAAGCGCATGTCCATGCTCCAAATCGTTATGCGCGGCAGCTTAGTTCAGGCCATGCAAGGCGACCAGTTCTATTTTCTGGATCCGGCGGCTGCGCGCGGCCTTCCCCGACTGAGCGGCATGGCGCGCACGGGCGGGGGTTGCACGACATAATCACGGAACGCCCCAGGCTCGCCAACTTCGTCGGCCTCCGCCGCCAGCACGAGATTCGCCATTTCGCGGGCGCTGACGTAGTGCAGGCGCCAGGCCCGCCCGTCATTGTAGCGGGCCTGCAGATGCGCGTGCGCCGACTCCATCGCGTTGGCCAGCAGCACCCGCGTGTTCGCCTCCACGCAACCGTGCGTGTGCACTTTCACAAACACCCAGTCGGGGCGCCCTTGCACATGAATGTGCTGTGCGGCCCACAGGTTTATGCGCGCTGCGGTGGCCGGGTTTGCTCCGGATATTTCACCATTCTCGAGGCGCGGGAGCACCCCCCACTTGCGCCGCGCCCAGTTCAACGCCAGCGGTCCCTGGATCATCAACACGGCGTGCGCGTCGCGCTCCGCGTCAGCCGGTTTTCCGGCGACGACCGGCCGCCCGGCATCATGTCCACGCGGACGGCCCGCGTGATCATGTGCGCGATAGATCGCGTTCACGGTGCGAGGCTGGGTGGGCGACGGCGCCGAGGGAAACGTAAAATCCGCATAACATCCCGCGCGCCGCAGGATGGCCAGTTCTTCGTTCACGCCGCACCAGTCCCCGTCGGGGCGCGAATTGCAGAGCGCCCAGTTGCCATGCACGAAACCAAAGCGCAGGGCACCCGCGGCATCCGACCCGAGCAGTCCGTGCCCGTTGCGCAGCGTGTCGCGGAACGTGGTGAGTTTTTGCGTGAACCCCTCTGGCGTGTCGTGGCGGTGATGCAGTTGCATTTCCACTTCACCGAAACCGGCGCGGCACAGGCAGGCCAACTCGTCCAGGCAGGCGGCATCATATTCTTCGGCGGGATAAAAAAATGTGTGCACCGGCGCATGCCCGTCGGCATCGCGCAGATGTGTGAAGTGCGCCGGATAGGTTTCCACCCAGTGCCGCACAGCGGCGCGGGCTGCCGCCGGTGAGGCGCCGTATCCAAAGGGTTCAAAATGATCCGCCACGCAGAAAAACAGATGCCGCACCCCGGACACCGAGCGACGCCGCGCCACGGAGGCCAGGTAGCCTGCGAACCATTTATCCATGGCGCGCATCATGCTGCGCCGGCACGCCGTGGCGTGCGTGTCCAGTGGCCAGTCAGATTGCCGGTGACATAGCGGAGGAAGCCGGCGAACAGGGCGGCCTGCATGCTGACGAAATGCAGGCACAGTGCGGGCAGGCGGGCCCAGCCGCGCGGCGCATTGCCCGCGACCGCACCCAGCAGTGCCAACACCGCAATCAGCCCGAATCCCGCAAGGCACACGGCTCCCAGCTGCCGGGCGCAGGGCGAACCGATGACCAGTGCCGCAACGGCGCATATCGCCATCAGCAGGACCGCATGCGGCGTAAACCAGCGCAACACCTTGTGCGACCAGAAACACCAGGCGAACCACCCGTAGCGGGGCAGCAGACAGCGGCGGCACAGCGTGAGCGCCTGGTAATCCCCGGCACCGATGCGCACACGCCGGCCCCACTCGTGGCTAAGGTGCGGCAACTCCTCCACCGCCACGGCTTCCGGTTCATACACCACCCGTGCCCCCTGCTCGCGAACCTTCATGCCGATCACGAAATCGTCCACCATTGTGTTGCCAGGTAGCGCGTTCCAAAAAAGTTCGCGGCGCATGGCGAAGATGGCGCCGTTCGCACCCAGACACGAATCGAGCGCACTCTCCTGCGTCTTGAGCGAGGTTTCCCAGCGCCAATAAAACCCTTCGTCTGTATGCGCATCCGTCTGGGCGCGCACGAGGCCGCCCGCGGGCAATGCCTCGACGAGGGCAAGGCGCCCGCAGACACCACCCACCGCCGGGTCCGCGAGCGGCGCCAGCAGTGCCGTCACCGCCCCCGGCGCAAAATAGGTATTGGCGTCCGTGAAGATGAGAATGTCCGCCCGGCAGCGGGCCACGAGATCCTTGATCACCGCGACCTTGCCACGTCGCTCCGCAAACACATGGACCTGCACCTGCGTGCGTCCGGCGGCCGCCCGTTGCGCCGCACGCGCCGTGTCATCCGTGGACGCGTCCACCCCGATGTGCACCTCGTAGGGACGATCGGACGGAGACTCCGCGACGAGATTGTGAATGCGGTCGGCAATGTGCGCCGCTTCATTGTGCGCCGAAAGCACGACGCCCACCGTCGCGGCGCGCCCGTTCCCGTTGTCCGTCCGCCACGGTCGCGCGTTTCGCGCGGCCCGCCGCAGCAGCAACGGAAACACCAGCCAGGCATAGACACACAGGGCCCCGCTCAGCAGAATCAGAATTTCCAGCGCCAGACTCATGATGCCGTATCGGCTCGCGCATCCATGGCCGGCGCATTGTCCGTGGCATCCGGCAGGATGATGCGTGCCGGAATGCCAACCGCCGTGGCCCCGTCCGGCACGTCGCGATTCACCACCGCGTTCGCCCCAATCTTCGTGTTGCTGCCGATGCGCACGGCGCCGATAATCTTGGCCCCGGCGCCGACGAACACGTTGTCACCCAGGACCGGCGCGGCTTGCCGTTCGGCGCCAATGGTGACCAGATGCTCCAGCTTCACATCGCGCCCACCGCGCACGGCGCTGTTGATCACCACGCCATAGCTATGAATCAGCACAAAGCCGGGCCCAAACTCCGCACCGCGCCCGATGATGCACCGCCCCAGCACGCCATTGAGTTTGTTGAAAATCATGGCGAGTGGCACGAGGCGCCAGCGTTGCGCGCCCTGCATCAGGCGATACATGACCATGGCAAACGTGCCATCGGTCAGCAGCGCTTTCAGCGTATTCCTCCCGCCGCCCGCGCCATACAACCAGACAGCCTTCGCCGCCACATCGGCAGCCAGCAGACGAAACACGCTTCGCGCTGTGCGGGATTCGTTCACGCGATCAACGCCACAATCTCCCGGGTCTTGGCTGCCCAGGTTTCACCGCGCACGGCCTGGCTGAGTCGCGTGCGCGCCTCGGCGGACAGCGGCGCGAGCACGCGCGCGCGCGCCGCCGCCACGAAACCTTCCTGATCGGCTGCGACCTGCACGCCATCCAGCGCCGCGGCATAGTGCGCAACCTCCGGCAGCGCGGTGGACACCACGGGGCATCCCGCCGCCAGCATCTCCCGCAGTTTGATCGGATTGACCGCGCGCGTCAGTTCGGACACGACGAAGGGAATGATGCCGACAGAGAAATACGCCACGTAACCCGGCAGATCGGCGAAAGGTCGCGGACCAAGCACGCGGATGTTGGCGACGGCCTTGAGCGGATCCACGGGCACATCGGCGCGACCGATCAAAACCACAAATGCCTCCGGCACAGCCCGCGCCACCGCCACGATCAACGCCTGGTCGACCCACTCCGACAGCAGACCAATGAAGCCGACAATCGGCCCAGCGGGCAAGTCAATCGGGCGCGCATCGTGGGGCAACGTCAGCGCCTGCGCAAAATGCGCGTGATTCACGCCATGATTGACGCGGTGCACGTTGGCGTGATCCTGCCGGCAATGCGCTTCGAGCTCGACGGAAGAGGCGATCACCATGTCCGCGGCGGCGCGGCACTGGCGATCCATCTCACGCATCAGTCCGGCATCGTACATTTCAAACTGATCCCAGCGATCCACGCAGTGATACACGACACGCCCGCCCCACCGTCGCATGGCCCCCGCCAGGACCGGCACATAGTTGATCAACACCGGATCGACGAATCCCAGGCGGCGCGCCCAGCCGATTCCCGGCAACGGAATTAGGAGCGGCGCGAGCACCCATAAGCCGCCAGGAAGGGATGAGGGGTGCGGGGTGAGGGGTGAAGCGGACAGACGCAACTCGGCATCCGGAACGCGCTGCGCGCCGCGCCGCGCGGCGCGCAGCTTGCGCAGCATGCGCCCGCGGTCACTGCCTGACCCCAGGCTTGGCCGCCGCATCCCCGCCCCCTCCACCCACAGCACACGATGCCCCGCGGACACCAGTGCCCGCGCAATCTGGTGCTTGCTGGTCGGGTTGTCCTGCGCCGCGGCCCAGGCATTGGCAATCATCACGACATCCACAGCGTTCCGCCTCCGCGCATGTGCACAACTCCGTAACGCCGACAATTCACGCACTCGGTGATCACCGGCGGCACGTCGTCCGCGTCGCCCGGCCCGCGCTTGGCCAGCGTCACCGCCCACATGAAATCGTGAAGCAGGTGTTGCTTGCGCGGGTCGTGAACCACGACGTACTTGAGCGGCATCGCGGCCACCCAGTCGAGCAGTTCGGTGCGCCCGAATTTTCGCAGGCCCTGCTCTAACGGTCGTGCCGCTCCGAGTGCATGCGCGCGGTACCACGTGCAAGCCTCGCCCGGCCTCATCTGCCGCCGCGCCAGATAGGCTCCGGCCTTGAGCACGCGCTCCCACCAGGGAAAGGCACGGTTGGTCTCGACCAGCGCCACGCCGCCCGGCTTGAGCACACGCACCGCCTCGGCCAGTGCGAATTTCCAGTCCGACAGGCACTGCAGCAGGCCCACGGTGGAAACCGCGTCGAAGCTGCCGTCGGCGTACGGCAGATCCTGCGCATCGCCCTGATCAAAAACCATACCGGGATTCTCGCGCCGCGCCTCGGCCACAAGCGCCTCCGAATAGTCCACACCGCGCGCGGCAAACCCGTGGTTGGCCAGCAAGCGTGTGTACCGTCCCGCGTTGCAGCCGATATCAAGGCAGGTCGGCGCGGGCTGGTCCTTGCGCGCATGCAACCGTCCGGAGAGATCGCGCATCAGGTGCCGCAGAAACACCTCGCGATACTCGAAGAATGCGCGATCCGGATACTGCGCGCGTACGTGGTCGGGCACGGCTTGCGCGGACTGCGAGGGCGCCGAATCCCCGGCGTCCGCGTCGAACAGGTCCTGCTCGACAAGGCGTTGTGAATCCTCTGTCATTGTGCTTTTCCAGTGGGTGAGGTAGAAGCTATCACAGAATGGCGGACGCGATACAAACCCGGATTCACGAAGGTCGTTCCGGCGCGCTCCCCGAGTTGCGCGAGGTCTGGCGCGACTGCCTCCCCCGCTGCCCGCCGGAGCAGCAGCTCTTTTCCTTCGAATGGTTCGACTGCTGGACCCGCACCTACGGCACCCGCCCGCCTTGGATCGGCCGCACGCACGTGATCACCGCCCATCTTCCAGACGGAACGACCGTCGCGGTTCTGCCCCTGGCCGAACGCCGCTCCCAGGGCCTCACATGGCTTTCGCTGGCCGGCTTCTACCAGCCGTTGCGCTCGTTCCCGGCGGTTCCCGAACACGCCGCAGCCACCGGCGCCGCCCTCACGCGCGCACTGCTGCGTGACCTCCGCGGCTGGGATGTGCTGCGCTTCGGGCCCTGGGACAACGCCTCGCCCGAACGTGCCGCATTGATGCAAGCGCTGGCCACACAAGCGCACCACCGCCTCGTGATCCCGCGCGGCCGCACAATCGTAAACCGCATCGAACCCACGTTCGACCCCTATGCGGCCTCCAAGAGCATCAAGCGTATCGAAAGCTACTCGCGCCGCTTCCTGCGCGAACCCGGCGCGGAAATCAACCACGTCAGCAATCCTGACGTAACCTCCGCAGACGCCCTCTTCCGCAACCTGGGTGCGATCGAAGAGCGCTCCTGGCTCGCTCGTGAAGGCGGCGATCTGCGCTTCGCCACGGATGCAGACCGCGCCTTCTGGACGCGCGTCACGGAACGCGCGCTGACGCCGGGCGGGCAGCTCGACGTCTGGATCGCCAGCCTCGGCGGCAAGCCGCTGGGGTTCCGCGTCGTGCTCTCCTCCGGCCCCGCGAGTTATATGATCGCCAACCAGTTCGATGAACAGGCCGGCGAATTCCGTCTGGGCTGGGTGCTTTATCTGCATCATCTGCGCGAGGCCGTCGCACGCGGTACGCGACTGATCGATTCCGCTCCCGACGATCTGCACTACAAGAGCCGCCTGGGTGGCGAAGAAGCCGAAATGCGCGAGGATCTGATCTGCTTCCGCAATTCGCTGAAGGGGCTCGCCCTATCGCGAGCCCTGCGCGGTTTGCAAGCATCCAAGGCCTGGTTGGGCGCGCGTCCCGGTTTCGCCCGCCGCCTCGCTGACCGCTTGCCGCGCATCTAGGAACAAACA
>JAQCIA010000114.1 GCA_027620105.1 Verrucomicrobiota bacterium
GCATCAGCGCCATCCTCGCGCACCTGCGCTCTGCCGCATGAATCCTCAACTAATTAAAATCACACCCCCTGAACAAGACAGGGAGAAAAATCGTTGACCGACACACGTGGATGTGTGAGACTATGTGTGGAGGTTAGCAATGGCAACGAATCTTCAACTTGATGATCGGCTGATCGCGGAGGCTGCCGCACTTGGCAAGCACCGCACGAAAAAGGAGGCCGTGACGCAGGCGCTGACCGACTACATCCGGCACTTGCGGCAGGAACGAATCCTGGACCTCTTCGGCAGGGTGGACTTCGATCCGGCCTACGACTACAAGCGGCAGCGGGCAAAGGCATGAGGGTCCTGGTTGACACGTGTATCTGGTCGATGGCCCTGCGGCGGCGCGAACACGCCCAGACCCCGGAAGCAGAGGAACTGGGACGGCTAATCGCCGCCCATGTCGTCCACATCATCGGCCCGATTCGACAGGAGGTTCTGTGCGGCGTTCGGGACCGTGCACAATTCGACCGTCTGGAGACGCACCTCGACGCCTTTGTGGACCTGCCGTTGACTGCGGAGGACTACGTTACTGCGGCGAAGTTCTACAACCTGTGTCGGACGGAGGGAGTTCAGGGCTCCAATACGGATTTCCTCATCTGCGCCGTTGCCGTTCGGCATGATCTGTCTGTCTTCACCACCGATGGCGACTTCCCCCGCTTCGCGAGCTGCCTGCCAGTCGTGTTGTACGAAATCAGAAGATCAGCCGAACCAACACCTGCACGTTATCGTCGCTCCGCTCCGAAACGTGAGGTGTGACGTTGGCATGCACAACAAGAATATGAGTAATGCGCGATACAGAACCGGCGAACTCATCCAGAAAGGCGACCGGGTCCGAATTGGTGATCAGGAGACAGTTGTCGAGTTCGTAAGGACACGGGAATCGGCTGGATGGGATGAATGCTGGAGCAGCGTGGGCGAAGGTGTGATGCTTCACAATGGGCATCCCAGCGGCCTCTACGTCCGTCTGGACGAACCGGCCCTGCTGTTTCTGTCGCGAGGACGGTCTGCACAATGATGGCTGCCAACAACACCTCGGAACCTATCGTCGCGCGGCGCGCCGAAGGTTCAACGCGGACGTTAGCCGTAGGCGGCCTCCAGGGCGGCCATGTGTTTGACGGCGGCGCGGAGTTTGGCCCGGGTGATGCCGTGTTCGGCGGCCAGGTTCCGGACGTGCGTGTCGAGGGCCTTAAAGACTGGCAGGAGGTGCTCGGCGGGGCATTCTTCCAGGGGAAGCGGGAACTTCATGTGGGTGTAGGTGGCGGCGGCGTATTCGCAGGGAACCTCGCGGTTCTCCAGGTAGGTGAGCTCGGCCAGGCAGCGGGCAATCAGCCAGCGGACGCGGCGCTCGCTGGCGTAGGCCATGCGATCGATCTCCGCCTGGTTGTCGGCCAGGGTGGCGAAGTGCATGAGCATGTCGTCGAAGTGGCGCGGGGTGATGACCATGTCCGTGGTGCTGGTGCAGCCGATGATCTCCCATAGCTGCTGTTCATACCAGCGGCGCTCGGCCTTCTTGTCCTGCATGTTCCAGTTTTTAAGGAAGGCCATGCGCTGCCAGGCCTGCTTGACCAGGGGGCGGAACTTCATCTGCATCGGGACGGTGAGGCCGCGTTGCTGGCGTGGTTTCATGGCCGCCACCTCAGGAGTTCGCCGAAAAAAGGTGCCCTACTACTTCCCCCCGGACGCGATCACCGACGTTGCGCCCACCGACGTGGCCACGCTACCCTGCGGCGTGTCCGGAGTGAGGCAATACAGCGCCCGCCCCCTATGGCTTCTCGGATATGAGTTTTCCCACATCCACCCCGACGTTTCGACCGCCAGCGACGGGGTCTAAACCCCGAGAAGTTCCTCAAGCTGTTGCAATTGTTCCTCAAGCTGGGTGCAAAATACAGGATGCGCTGAGATTCTGGTTCAAGCTGGGCTTCATCAGCTTCGGAGGGCCAGCGGGGCAGATCGCGGTGATGCATCGGGAACTTGTGGATCGGCGTCGCTGGATTGGCGACGATCGGTTTCTGCACGCGCTAAACTACTGCATGCTGCTTCCCGGTCCTGAGGCCCAGCAGCTGGCGATTTACATTGGGTGGCTGTTGCACGGTGTGCGCGGTGGCCTCGTGGCGGGTGTGTTGTTCGTGCTGCCTGCGGCGGTGATCCTCTGGTTGCTGAGTTACGTGTATGTGATTCACGGCCATGTGGCCTGGGTCGCGGCAGCATTCGCTGGATTGCAGCCGGCGGTGCTGGCGGTGGTGACCATGGCGGTCCTGCGCGTTGGGCGCCGTGCACTCCGGTCCTGGTTGGCCTGGGTTGTGGCCGCGGGATCGTTTGCGGCCCTGACGTTCGCGCATGTGCCGTTTCCATTGGTGATTCTTTCCGCCATGCTGGTCGGGTGTGTGTGGCGTGGGCAATGGACGCGGACAGCTCCGGCGTCGCACACAGATGGCGTGGCGCGTGCGGATGATGATGGTGGGGCCATGCACGTGCACGTCAAGCCGACGATGGCGCGCACGCTGCGCGTGGTGGCCGTGGGGATGCTCTTGTGGTGGGGGCCGCTGGCACTGTTGTGGGGCAGTCTCGGACGTGACCATGTGTTGACACAGGAGGGACTGTTTTTCAGCAAGGCGGCCATGGTGACGTTTGGCGGCGCCTACGCGGTGCTGCCCTATGTGTCACAGCAGGCCGTAGAGCGTTACGCATGGTTGGACGCGAGCCAGATGCTCGATGGTCTGGGGCTGGCAGAGACCACGCCGGGGCCACTCGTGATGGTGCTCCAGTTCGTCGGTTTTCTGGGCGCATATCACCATCCCCATCCATTCACGCCACTCGTGGCAGCCACACTCGGCGCGCTTGTCACCACTTGGAGCACCTTTGTTCCGTGCTTTCTCTGGATTTTTCTTGGTGCACCTTATGTCGAGCGTTTGCGTGGCAATCGTGCGATGCAAGCAGCTCTGTCGGCGGTGACGGCGGCAGTGGTGGGGGTGATCCTCAGTCTTGCCGTCTGGTTCGGGGCGCATGTGCTGTGGTCCAGGCATGACGGAGTGAACGGTTTTGGTCTCGGGGTGGTGCTGGTGGCCTTGGTCGGCATGCAGCGCTGGCAGTGGGGGATGATCCCGGTGATTCTCGGTGCTGCTGCGGTGGGCGTGGTGCACAGCTGGCTGTGAGTATTGCGCCCGCGGTGTGCGCATCAGCCTGCAGGGGCGTGGTCGGGCAACAATTCGGCCGCGACGGTGTCGGCATAGAGCCGGCCGATTTGAGTCAAACGCCAGCGGCCGCGCGTGGTCTCCACGATGCCTTGCTGGCGCAAGCGTTCCATTGATTCCACCCATTGTGCCAGGAGGGCGGGGTCGGGATCGCCAAAGGCGGCGAGGTCCACGCCTTCGGCCAGGCGAAACCCGAACATCAGGCGTTCTGTGATGTCGGCATCGCGGTCCAGCGTATCACGGTCGCGCGCCACGTCGGCGCCGCTTTCGGTGGCGGCCACGTAGGCGTTCACATCGGGAAGATTGGTCCAGCGTTCGCGCCCGAGGCGTGACGCGGCGGCGGGGCCGAATCCGACATAATCTTTCCCCCGCCAGTACGCGAGGTTGTGGTGGCATTCCCAACCGGCTTGGGCGTAATTGCTGAACTCGTAGCGCAGCAGGCCCGCCTGCGCAAAACACGCTTCGGCAACTTCCAGTTCCGCGATCTGGGTGTCCTCATCGGCGGGTACGAATTCACCGCGCGCGATTTGCTTTTCCATGATGGATCCGGGCTCAATGGTCAGGGCGTAGGCGGAAGCATGGTGGAGACCGAAGGACGCCGCGCGCGCCAGGGTTTCGCGCCATTCATCCGATGAGACGCCCGGCAGGCAGGCGATCAAGTCGATGCTCAGATTCTCGATTCCGGCCGCACGGGCCTGGTCGAGCGATGCGGCCACATCGGCCACGGAGTGCCGACGTCCGACGCGCTTGAGGGTGGCGTTGCGCAGGGCCTGCACGCCGAAGCTGATGCGGTTCACGCCGGCATCGCGCATGGCGGCGAGTTTGCCGGGTGTGAGCGTGCCGGGCTGCGCTTCGATCGTCCATTCCACGAGGCGTGAGGCGTCGATGCGAGAGCGGATGTGCGTGAGCAGGCGCGCAAAAAGCGGTTCATCCAGACCCGAGGGCGTGCCCCCACCGATAAAAATGGTTTCCGGCTGGAGCGGGGAGCCATGGCGCAGGAAGGCATCCATCTCGGTTGCGAGGGCGTCGACGTAGCGGGCGGCCCGAGCGGGATCGTACATGACGGAGTAAAGGACACAGTAGGTGCACTTGCCGCTGCAGAAGGGGACATGGGCATAGAGATGTGGGCCCGGGTGTGACATGGGGGCGGATGGTAGCAGGGGCCGGGGCGGGCGTCACCGGATAAGCGCGGGCTTGCGCCGGGTTGGGGGGGTGACGCAGTATGTCCGGCAATGCAATCTGATCACAAATTGAAACGTGTGCTTTTTCGCTTGCTTGCGGTTGGCCTGGCCGTTGGTTTGACGGGCTTGCTGATCGAGGGCGGTCTGCGGCTGGCCTACTACATCGACTTCAAGCGCGGTGGCGATCTGCACCGTCGCCTGGAACGTTCCCAGCAGACGGCTTTGGGGCGGACGCGCGGAGGGTTGGATATGTCCGGTCTCGTGCAGCCCAGTGCCCACGCCGATATCGTGTATGAGTTGAAGCCAGACATCGATGGGAGTTTTCGCGGCAAGGATCTGCGCACGAACAAGCATCGCTTTCGCGGGACGGATGTGACGGTTGATAAACCGGCGGGCGTGAAGCGCATCGTTGGGATCGGCGATTCGGTGATGTTCGGGTGGGGGGTGACCGACGACGAATACTATTTGCGTGAGTTGGAGGTGGCCCTGAACGCGCGCGCCGCGGAGGGGCAGCGCTATGAATGTCTCAACCTGGCGGTGCCGGGGTATAACACCTGTATGGAGGTTGCCACGTTGGCGCACAAGGGGCTGGCCTTCGATCCCGATCTGGTGCTCATCCAATTTATCAACAACGATTTTGGGTTGCCGCTGTTCATGGAGCGCCCGCGCACCGGGCTGGCACTGAACGAATCCTATTTGTTGAGCATGATTCGGCGCCGGTTGTCCTGGTCAACTGGCACGGCGGACACATATCTGGTTGGCGTGCGCGACAAGACCCTCTCGAAAAAGGAAATGAGACGCACAGCCGGGCATTATTACGACATGGTGGGGGCGTCGGGCTTTGAGCGCGCCATGCTGCAGCTTGCGCGGTTGACGGGGCATGCGTTGCCGGAAGGTGGTGGTGAGGCGGCCAAGTATGTTCCGGTGGTGTTCATGCGTGGCACGATGATGCGTGGCCAGGGCGAGCTCATCGAATTGTTGTGCAAGCGGTACGGTTTTGAGCTGCTGGATATCGGTCCCTACACGACGCATTGGATGGGGGCGCACGGGTACTCGACGGATCCGGGCGAGATCAGGAAAACGGTGCGCATCGGACCCGGGGATACGCATCCGAATCCGCTCGGGCACAAAATATACGCGGCGGGGCTGGTGGAGAAATTGCAGGCGCTGGGGTTCGTGCCGTAAGGCATGGACTACTCCGGTTCGTGCCCCTTTTGAACGATTGCCGCACAGGGTGCGGCCACTACGGTGACAAGTCCCTATTCCGCCATGACTTGACTGGTCAGGTCCACGCCGGCGCTATACCAAGGCGACCAGGCGGTGTCGCCGTAAGTCGGTAACGCGTGGCCACGGGCATCCTTCATGCCGGACACGCAATCCGGTTGATGCGCGAAGGCGAGCGGGAGGGCGCGGCGAAAGTCGTGGCCCAGTGCCGCATACGACTTGGTCAGTGCACAGCGCCGCGCGCGGCTTGCGAGCGCCTGGTCGCGCGATTGCGTCTGCTCGCGCGCATCGGGCGCGGCGACGTTGATGATTTCCCAAGGGGCGGCATTGGCCGACAGCGCAGGTGTCGGTTTCGCGGCATGTGTCGCCACGCCTGTTGGCGCAGGGGAAGGGCTGGCAAAGGTTCCCATGCTGATAAAGCCGACGACTCCGTTCGTGAGGAAGACCAGCGTCTGTCCATAGAAGGCAAGCGTTCCGTCGCCCGTTTCGATCACGCGAGTGGGGTTGCCTTGCAATGCCTGCAAGGTGCTTGCGGAGTCGCCAATCTGAATCAGGCATTCGCCGAGCGCCGAAAGGCACAAGGCCAGACTGAGGAAAGCAACCGTGAACTTCATGCGGATCCACCTCATTCCACTGAATGCGCTTGTATCCTTAACGCAGGCGACAGTGTGGATATTGTGGTCCGAGCGCTGGGGAAATCCCTTGGGATCCCGTGCGCGTGCAGCGAGAGGGGCTCAAGGTTTCGGCTGATAGCGCGCGGCGAGAACCTCCGCTGAGGGCAGTTCGGCGTAGGTTTCCCCCTGCGGGCCAATGTAGCGGTCGGGCAATTTCACGAGTCGAAGCGCGAAAGATGTACCGCTGGGCAGAGACAATGGGACAGAGACGAGTTCCACGCCGGGCGTTAAGTTGTGTGGGCGCGTCAATTCCGCAGGCGTTGGCTTCTTCACTTTCGCCGGCTTTGCGTGGTGACGGTAGGCAGTCGGTGCGTACAGGTGGGGCCGGTAGCTGTAGGGAAAGGACTGATAACGGTAGCCGGGGTCGCTGTAGCCGCGGT
>JAQCIA010000115.1 GCA_027620105.1 Verrucomicrobiota bacterium
CCAGAATGTCCGCAATTGGAGGGCGAGCGTCCCGCGAGCCGTTCTTGAGCGTATCCCAAATGAGGCTTAAGTAAGCGCCATTCCGCTCTGACCGACGGATGTGACGCGCCTGCCCCTCTGGCCATGCGGACGCGTTGCGGTTAGTCTGCACGTATGCCCAATCCGCCGACCTTCTCGCCCCATGTGCTTGCCGGTGCGCTCCAGCAACTTCCCGATCTGGACGGCACCCAGCACTTCAGCCGTATCCCTGCTGCGGCACAGGCCCTGCTGGCCTGGTCGCTGGCTACGGGCCGCGGGCAGACCGTCATGCTGGTTACCGAAAGCATGCACGCATCGGAGGCTGTCCACCAGGACCTGCGCACCCTGGCCACGGCGTTTCCGCCTGCCAAGGAGGACGGCACCCCGCCGTTAATCCTGTTCCCCGCCGCGGAATCACGCGGGGATGGATCTGCGTCCGACGCCGACATTGCCGGCCTGCGCCAGACGGCGTTGTTTCAGTTGCATGCCACACGTGCCGCAGGTGCCCCCATCGTCCTCGTCACCACCATGCAAGCCCTCCTGCAAGCCGCCCCCACCCCCGAGGCCCTGCACGCGGTGTCACCCGTGCTCACGGTCGGCGATGAGTCACCCCCCGATCAACTTGCCTTGCAACTTGTGGATTCCGGTCACACCGCCGTGCCGGAAGTCCAGACCAAGGGCCAGTTCGTGCTGAAAGGCGGGCTGCTGGACGTCTGGCCCGTCAACGCGCTCTGGCCCATCCGCATCGAGTATTTTGGTTCCCGCGTGGAATCGATTCGTGAATTCGACCCGCTCACGCAGCGGTCCGTCTCGCGCCCCACGTCGGTCCGGCTCGCGCCCGCGCGGGAACCGGACTCCAACGCGTCAGAGGAGCCAGGTTTTGGTCTACTCGCCGGTTTACCCGATCACGCCATCCTGATTTGGACCGACACCGACGCCCTCGCCGGACATCTGGCATCCGCGCTGTCCGACAGCGTACTCGATGACACGGAAGCCTCACTGGACGCGCTCATTTCGCGAATGTCCGCCACCTATCCGCGCATGCGCCATTGGCTCTTTGAAACGGCGCCCGCCAGCGCCACGCCCTTGCCAGACTTTCAGGAACTACCCCTCGATCCCGCCTTACCCGCCGAGCCTTTGCATCCGGACGCCATTCAGCAACAACGCCGACGCCGACTTGAATTCGTGCGCGCCGAAGTGGCTGCAGGCAAAACCGTGCTGGCCTGCTTTGACACGGATGGAACGCGCCAACACTTTTCCACCGAGTTTCAAGAACCCGACGATACCCTGCGCACCCATGTGGGCACACTGTCCGCTGGCTTCATGAGCAACGCGCTCGGCCTGACCCTCCTGGCTGAGTCCGACGTCTATGGCCAGCGCAAGATTCGCGCCCGCGCCTACGACCCGCTGGGACACACGCCCCGCCCCGCCCGCGATCAGGGTGACCGCATTGCCGACCTTGCCGCCCTTCGCCCGTATGATCTGGTGGTGCATGCCGATCACGGACTCGGTCGCTATTTGGGCCTGGCCGAGATCGATGTGGATGGCCTGCGCCAGGAAGTGATCACCGTCGAGTACGACGAAGGTGCGCGGCTGCACGTCCCCGTCACTCACGCACATTTATTGAGTCGCTACGTCAGTGTCGCCCGCCAGCGCCCGCGCCTGCATCGGCTCGGCGGGCGCTCCGAGAGGGCGGATGCCGAAAAGGCCATTGCCGACATGGCCGCCGCCCTGCTGGAAACACAGGCACATCGTGATTCACTCGAAGGATTTCAATTTCCACCCGATACACCCTGGCAGCGGGAATTCGAGGCCTCCTTTCCCTACGAAGAAACCACCGACCAGATGCGGGCCATTGCGGACGCCAAGCACGACATGGAGTCCACGCGCCCCATGGATCGCCTGATCTGCGGCGACGCCGGCTACGGGAAAACCGAAGTTGCCCTGCGCGCCGCCTTCAAGGCCGTCACCGCCGGACGCCAGGTCGCCGTGCTCGTGCCGACCACGATCCTTGCTCAGCAGCACTACCAGACCTTCAGCGAGCGCCTTGCCCCCTACCCCGTGCGCATCGAAGTGCTGAGCCGCTTTTCACGTGCACGGCATGCCGCCATCCTGAGCGGGATCGCGGATGGCACCGTCGATATTGTCGTTGGCACCCACGCCCTGATCCAGCCGGCGGTCACCTTTCACAACCTGGGCCTGGCCATCATCGACGAAGAACAACGCTTTGGCGTTGCCCACAAAGAGCGGCTCAAACACATCCGCCGCCTCGTGGATGTGCTCACCCTCACGGCCACCCCCATTCCGCGCACCCTCTACCTCGGCATGACCGGCACGCGCGACATGAGCCTCCTGCAATCACCGCCGCGCGAGCGCATGGCCATTGAAACCGTCGTCACCCGCAACACGGACGACGCCATCCGCGATGCCATCCAGCGCGAGTTGCAGCGCGAGGGACAGGTCTACTATCTGCATAATCGCGTCATGAGCATCGAGCGCGTGCACCAGCGCCTTGCCCGACTGGTCCCCGAAGCGCGCATCGCCGTGGGGCATGGCCAGATGTCGGCCGGGGCCCTGAAAGCCGTCATGCGTGGCTTCGTCGCCGGCGACTACGACGTGCTGCTCTGCACCACGATCATCGAAAGCGGTGTGGATATTCCGCGCGCGAACACGATCCTGATCGATCGCGCCGACCGCTTTGGGATCGCGGACCTCTATCAATTGCGCGGGCGCGTCGGCCGCTCGAATCATAAAGCCTACGCCATCCTGCTCGTGCCACCCCACGGACCCGTGGATGCCGACGCGCGCCAGCGCATCGGCGCCATCCAGCGCCACTCCGCGCTGGGGGCCGGTTTCAGCCTCGCCCTCCGCGACCTGGAGATTCGCGGGGCTGGCAACCTGCTTGGCCCCCAGCAGAGCGGACACATCGCCGCCATCGGATTCGGTCTCTATTGCCAGTTGCTTCAGCGCACCGTGGCCAGGCTGAAAGGCCAGCCGCTGCCACCCATCATCGAGGTGGATGTCCAACTCGATTTTCTGGATCTCACGCCCGCGCAAACGGACAGCCGCCATGCCGCCTGCCTGCCGCACGACTACGTTCCAGCTGAAGCCCAGCGCATGGACATCTATCGCCGCCTGGCCGTCGTCACCGACCACAAGGAACTAACCGGCATCCGCGAGGAACTCACGGACCGGTTTGGTAAGCCCCCCAGCGCTGTCATCCTACTGCTCGCCATCGCCGACTTGCGCCTGCACGCGCACTTACTTCGCATGCAAAGCGTCCGTACCCGTGAAGACAAACTGATCCTTACCCGGGCCGGCAAGCTTCTCCAAGAGAAGGGCGAATTTCCGCGTCTGCGCCAGGCCGCCCCCGCAAAACGCCTCAAAGAAATCCTCGCCCGCATGCGCAGCTGCGACGACTGGGCCGGCGCCTAACGCGCCATGCCTACATGCTGCCTGAGCAGCGCAACAACCCGCCAGAACGGAATGGCACTTACTTAAGCCTGGTTTGGGATGCGCTCAAGAACGGCTCGCGGGCAAGCCGACGATTGACGGAATGGCGCGTTGGCTGGCAACGTGCCGGACATCGCACATGCACGCACGCCTGATCATCCTTGTTGTTGTGCTGCTGGCCGTGGTCACGGCCATCATCAGCTGGCGCCTGCACCACACGCCCACGGCACGCGTGACAAAACGCTTCAATGCGCTGGCAGCCCTCATCTCCATGCCCCAGCCGGAGTCGCCAATCCAGATGGCCGTCAAGGGCCAGAACCTGCAAGGGTTCTTTACCGCGTCCGCCGAGTTGCACACGCCCGTGCTTGGTGCTGCGGGCCCCATGTCCCCCGCGGATATCGCATCCCTGACCATGGCCGCACGCGCGAGCTTTCGCGACATGCGCTTTTCCTTTCGCGACCTCACCATCACCTTCCCTGCCCCGCGCGTGGCCACCGCCACAGTCACCGCGCGCATCGAGGGATCCATGACGTCCGGTGAGCGCGTGGACGAAATTCGTGAATTGCACTGCGAACTCCAGCATGTCGAACACGTTTGGCGCTTTTCCGCATGCGCAGTGGTCGACGTGCTGCAACGGTGAAAACGGATGGGCGCCCTGCAATCAGGACCCGTTTGCCTTCGCGCGGCAATTCGGTGGAGGCTGGCACAGTCGTCACATAATCGCATTTTTGTCAGGCACATCAACGCGCTCGAACCGCGACAACAGAATGGGAGCCACCATGATCCTCGACTCACTACAACATGCTGATCGCTACGCTGCCTTGCACCCTGGCTTTGCTCAAGCCTTTGCATTCTTGCGTAGTCAACGCCCCGCCGATTTCGAACCGGGTCGGGTTCCCATCGACGGTGACAGGCTTTTTGCCCTGCCCCAGCTCGTGCCTGTGCGTCGGCGCGACCAGGCGCTCCTGGAAGCACATCAGCGCTACATCGATATTCAATACGTTGTGAGCGGTCACGAGGAAATGGGGTGGCGCCCACGCCTAAGCTGCATCCAGCCGCGCGATGCCTTTGACGCGCAGACCGATGTGCAATTCTTCGACGACCTTCCCGACACCTGGGTCAGCGTCCTGCCCGGCACTTTTACTGTCTTTTTTCCCGAAGACGCACATGCCCCTTCTGTGGCTAGTGCACCCGTTCAGAAGGTCGTTGTTAAGATAGCCATCGCGTCCGCGTGGTGATGATGCCTGTCGCCCATTTGATCACCATCAATGCCGAAACCCGCCTCAGCACGCCACCCCCACCCACCGGACTGATCATGCTCGCGTGCTGACGCATGTGTTGCGACTCCTGGCGGGGACGACGGGTACACCTCCTGCCGCGTGCTTTCCCCGCCACATACTGTCGCAATCGATGATGCCCCTTCCTCGCCTGGCAAGCGGCGTAGCGCGATTGACAAGATTTCGCAAAACCGCAGCGACGCATTCCAAGGATGCACACTTTATGCTACATAAGCCACCGGACACCCGTCCCCGCGGACGGAAGATGAACCCGTGTAAGCGTCGCCCACTGAGCTATGAGTATCTGTGCAGGCTATCGCACCGGCGATCGTCTGGCACCGCAGCTAGTGGCGCCGGAGATACGCCCTGTTTACCGGAGGATGACACCGCCGGGGGTCGTGTGCTTGCTCCTGCTTCCGTTTCTGGGGGGCTGCATGTGTCTGGGCCCCGAACCGCCTGCACGACAGAACACCATCGACCCAGTGCGCGAGATTCCCGCCACTGACGAGCAGGCGGACTCGCTGCCGGAGACCGGGCGCATCGACCACGCCCATGCCCGAATTTCCGCATGGGTGGACAACACGGCCCAGGGAATTGATGCGTTCATGCTGGACCTGATCTCGGATGGCGAACCTTCGACGAATTTGACCGGAACCGCTGCCCCCCCTCTGGAAACCACCAAGCAGAAATCCAAAGTCGCCTTCTCCCCGAGCATCACCGTCAGCGACAAGGACGGCACAAAATTCCGCAACCGCTTCAGTGCGCAACTACACCTGCCCAATCTGCAGGACCGCGTGGATTTTGTCGTGAATAACATCCAGGACGACGAGGACGTCATCCAGGACGTAACCGATCCCTTCAGCCGCAAGCAGCGCGTGACCGGTGAGGACGACAAGTCAGCCGGCCTGCGCTTCGTCCTCATCGATCACCTGCGCTTCGACCTCACCGCCGCAGGTGGCCTGCGCTTCACGCCGGATCCCGCATCCAAGCTGCGCCTCAGGGGACGCGTGCGCTATCACCATGGTCACACCTTGTACGAACTGCAGGAGGCGGTGTTCTGGCAGGACTACGAAGGGTTCGGCGAAAAGACAACACTAACCGTGACGCATGCGTTCACGGACCGCTTCAGCATTCGGAATAGCGCCGCGGTTCTCGTTGAGGAAGCCACGGAAGGCGCCGTCCTTGGCGATACCATTGCCCTGCATTATCAATTTCATCGACGCCGTTCGCTCGGCATGACCTTCGGTATGGAGTGGCGTACCCAGCCAACCACCGCGGTGAACACCTACGTGGTGCGCCTCCCTTATCGGCAGGGCATCTGGCGCGAATGGATGTATCTGCGCATCGAGCCGGGCGCCGATTTTCCGGATGAGGACGACTACGACATGAACCCCCTCATCACCGTCGGCTTCGATTTCTATTTCGGCAACGGCGCCCAACCACGCAACTGACCAGGGCGCCGTAACCCGGACTTGCTACCTCCACCGCGCCATGCGCTTGAAATTGGACAACCCGAATCATTTGATCGACCTGAGCAGGCGCTCAAAGGAAGCCTCTTTTCACCGCTACCCACACGCATTCGGCGCTCGCCGCGAGTGCGTCAGCCAGCGAAGCAAAGGCATGCTCACGTCCGAGCCGTTGAAGAATGCCGCTGAGCGCAAGAACGGCCATCGGCATGGGCTGCAATTCGGCCAGGCACAGCCGCGCCCCCTGCTTGAGCGTCAGATCGATCACTTCCGCCAGCGCCCGCGTATAGCCTTCGCGCAGCATCGTCCACAATTTCGGCACCAATCGAGATTCGCTCATGGAGCGCGAACGTCAAAAGGCAGCGAACCGCGTCTGGCAAGTCGCAATCAGTCTAGGGCTCAACCTCGATCTCGTAGAATGCGGGTGTCTGCATTAGTCCAACGGTGTGTGTGTTCAGTGGAACTGTCGCC
>JAQCIA010000116.1 GCA_027620105.1 Verrucomicrobiota bacterium
GCCCCGCCCCGGCTTGAACACCTGCTCGCGGTGCAGTCCGGCGAGGTGCCCGGCCAGGAACTCTGGCGCATCCTGGCCTTGTGTGCGCTGGTCATGCTCGTTCTCGAAACCGCGCTCGCCCGCTGGATCACCATTCACCGCGGCCTGCACAAGCCAGAGGCCGTGGTCCTCCTGTCGCAAGCCGACGCGATCAAGGCCACCCGAGCCCGCATGGAAGGCATGCTCGCGGGGGGCGCCAACGTGAACCCACCGAGGGCACAGAGATGACGACCGAAGACACCACCGCCCTGCTTCTTCCCGACGCGCCGCTCTGGCTGCTGTTGCCCGCGGCCGTGCTGCTGCTGGTCCTCCGGGTGCGCAGCCAGGCCTGGGGCCGGGGCCTGCCGCTGCGGAGTCAACCGATCGCCTGGCTCGGTCGCGCGGGCATCGGCGGCCTCGCGCTCGCCGCCGCCGTAATGGCCCTGCAACGCGTGGTCACGCTGGCCACCTCCTGGAACCTGTGGCTGATCATCGTGGGCGGCGCCCTCACCATCGAAGGCCTGCTGGCCCTGTACCGCCTGGAACGCCACGCCATTCCGCGCCGCCTCGGCCTCGCCCTGACGCTCCTGCGCGTCGCGCTGGCGCTCGCCCTCCTGATCGTTCTCTGCCAGCCCGTGCTCGTGTTCAACACCGTGCGTGAGTTCCGCCGCCAGGTGGTGGTGCTGCTGGACGAAAGCGATTCCATGCGCGTCCCGGACAACAACCTGACCGCGGGTGAAAAGGTTCGCCTCGCCGAGAGTCTGGCGCTCCCGGCAGCCCGGCGCGTCGTCGCGCTGGAGCGTGAGGCGGCGGCCCTGCGGCAGGCGCGCGACCAACTCCAGGCGCAAGCCGATGGGTTCAGCGCGCTTGGCGCCGGCGATCCTGAACTCACCGGTCGCCAACTGCACAAAAACCGCGCCGCCCTCCAGGACGCCTTGCGCACGGTACTCGCGGCCACCACCGCCGCCACGAAAGCCATTGCCACCGCCGCCAGCCAGCCGTTCATACCGCCGAAGCTGGTCATTGTCAGGGCCGTCTATGGCAACTTGGCGGGCGGCAATGTCGCGGATCTGACCGAGAAAGTCAGAGGCATGGTGACGCCGGATGGCCTGATCGTCAGATTTGACAACGACACCTTCGGCGACCCCGCAGGCGGTTCAAGCAAGCAGTTTAAGATCGAGTACACGCTCGACGGCAAGCACATGGAACAGACCGGCGGTGAGGGCGGGACGGTGACGCTGGCGTGGTCAGATTCCGCGTTGGCGGCAGGCGGCAAGGATTTGAGCATCTTCCACCTCGACAATAGCCTGGCCGAGTTCGCCACGACGCTCGCCACCGGCGTGCAGACGCCGCTGGACGCACTCACCGACCGCGCCTCATCCTGGCGCCGTGCCGCCACGAATGGCGTCGCGGAAAGTCAGGCGGCCCTCGCGGACCTGCAGGCCGCCGGCAAGGTGCTGGATGAACTGCTCCCCTCTCTGGCGGAGACCGGTGAGCTCCTCGACGGCGCTTTCTACCAGGCCGCCTCCGATGCCGACCGCGCCACTTTCGACCGCGTCGCTGCCATGCCACGCCTGGAACTGGCGCGCGCGCTGCTCCTCGGCGCGCCCCAGCAGCCCGCCGGCAGCAATGCCGCTCCCGCCGATGCGGATGACCGCACGCCGAGCCTCCTCGCCCGCCTCGATCGCGAGTACGGCGTGCGCCTCTACAGCATCGGCGCCGCCCCCGTCGAAGTCGCCGTTGCCGATTTCCTGAAGAAGTCGCCTGAGTCCCGCGCGACCGAAGACGCGGATGCCCAGCGTCGGCGCACGGACCTCGCCGGCGCGCTGGGAAAAGTCGCCGCCACCCTGAAGCCGGAGGAAACCGCCGGCATCCTCCTGCTCACCGACGGCCGCCACAACGCCGCGTCACCGGTCGAGCCCATCGCGAGCAACCTCGGCCTCGAACCCGTCCCCGTCTACCCCGTCATCTTCGGCGGCAACCGCGCCCCGCCCACCGATGTCGCCATCGTCGCCGTCACGGCGCCTGAAACTGTCAGCACCAACGACCGCGTCCTCTTCAACGTGGATCTCAAGGCCGACGGATTTGCAGGCACCAACATCTCCCTGAGCCTGTTTGATGAAGGCCGCCTCGTCGCCTCGAACTCCTTCATGGCCGTCGGCGGCACGTTCCGGACGCAGCTCCAGCTTTCCGACCGCCCGCTGACCAACGCTCTCCACGGCTACCGCCTCGAACTCGAGCCCCAGCCCGGCGAGGTCGATGCCAGCAACAACGTCTGCCACGTCCCCGTGCTGGTCGCCAGCGATCCCGTCAAGGTGCTGCTGGTGGACGGCCTGCCGCGCTGGGAATTCCGCTACCTGAAGAACCTGTTTCTCGAGCGCGACAAGAATGTGAAGTTCCAGCATCTGCTTTTCAGGCCAGACCTTATTGACGGCTTTACGAACCGGCCCGTCATCGCCGCGTCGGTGACGCGACCGGACGACGAACTCGAAGCCACAGCCCTGCCCGCGGACGAGTCGGAGTGGATGAAGTTCGACGTGATCCTGCTGGGCGACGTGAGCCCCGCAGACCTGGGCGCGGAAAACATGGGCATCCTGAACCGCTACGTCCTGAACCGCGGCGGCACGCTGATCGTGCTGGCCGGGCCGATGCACATGCCCCACGCCTTCGCCGGCACGCCTCTGGAAGCGTTGCTCCCGGTAACCTTCACCCCCTCGTCCCAGCCCATCCTCGCCGCCCCGGAGCCCTCCTTCCGCATCGCCCTAACCGCGCTGGGCCGCGCCACCGACTTCATGAAACTGGCGGACGATGGCGCCCGCAGCCTGGCACTGTGGCAGGCCGTGCCCGACCTCTACTGGCGCCATGGCCGGATCGCGGCCAAGGAGGGCGCCTCCGTCCTGGCCTACGCTCTGACCACGGCCGAAGCACAACGTGTCGGCCAGGCCGGGTACGTCCCCGGGGTGGACGCGCTGCAGCAGCAGCAGGCGCGCGAGCGCGCCAAGGTCCTGATCGCCTCGCAGCACGCCGGCTACGGCAACGTGCTGTTCCTGGGGACTGACCAGAGCTGGCGCCTGCGCTACCGCGAAGGGGATAAACGCCATCACAAGTTCTGGGGCCAGGTCATGCGCTGGGCGACCTCGGACCGGATCGGCGGCGGCACCGAGCTCCTGCGCCTCGGCACCGACCGCACACGCTACAACCGCGACGAACCCGTGCGCATCCGCGCGCGCGTGTCCGCCCCGAACTTCTCCCCTGTCCTGAAAGCCGACTTGCGCGTCTCCGTGTGGAACGGCGATCGCCGCGTCCTGCGCCGCGCACTCTCCTACGAGGAGGAATCCCCCGGCGTCTACAGCGCCGAAATCGGAACCCTGCCCGCGGGGCGCTACCGCGTCGAGCTCGATCCCAAGGACGCCGGCGGCCTGCCCGAGGCCGTGCGGGAATCCGTCACCGCTGCATTCGCCGTCACCGATGCCATCGCCGCCGAGCAAGTCGAGCTGGCGGCCGACCGCGGCCTGCTCAGCCGTGTCGCCGCGCTTTCCACCGGCACGCTGCTCGAACCGCTGGATTTGGCCGCCGTGGCCGAACGCCTCGGCCCGGCCACCGTGCGTAACGCGGAACGTCGCCAGATCGACCTCTGGAATTCCTGGCTATGGTGGGCGCTGATCGTGGCGCTCTTCACCGCCGAGTGGCTGCTGCGCAAGAAAGCAAGGTTACCATGATGAAACCCGTTACCCTAGAGAGCGCCGAGCGACTCCCCGGCGCAATCGCCGATTTGCTCACGCATTTGATCCGGCGCTCCCGACGCCTGATTGTCCTGCGCGGCCTCGGCGCCAGCATCTCCGCCGCGCTCGGCGCCTTCCTCACCGTCATGCTGATCGATGCGAACGCGGCCATCGCCCCAGCCTGGGGCCGCTGGCTGCTCGCGGGGCTGGCCTACCTGTGCGTCGCCGCCACCGTCGTCTGGTTCCTGGTCCGTCCGCTCGCGCGCACCTTCACGCTCACCGGCGTCGCCCAACTCGTGGAGCAGAAGCACCCGGAACTGCATGAGCGCATCAGTTCCGCCGTGGAGTTGCTCACCAGCCGGGACCTGCCGGACCTGCGCGGGTCGGAGGCGCTGATCCAGGAACTCGCCAGGGAGGCCGTGCTCGACGTGGGCACGATCCACCCCAAGGAGGAGTTGTCCCGGCGCCTCGCCACCCCCTTCCTGGTCAGCGCCGGGGTGCTCGCCGCGATCATGGGCGGGCTGCTGCTCGTCTGGCCGCGCGAAACCATGGTCCTGTTCGCCCGCGCCACCCTCCCGTTCCTCAACATCTCCAACGCGAAGGCGCTAACCTTGGTGGTGACGCCGGGCGACACCATCATCGCCGCTGGAACGTCGCTGACCATCCAGATAGAGACCGGCGACAAGCGGGTGGAAGCCGCGCGCGTGCGCCAGACGGACAAGGCGGGCCGCGTGACGAAGCTGCCGATGGCCCCCGTGGCCGGCGGCACGAATGCCCACGCCCGCGCGTTCACACTCACACTGAATAGCGTCGTCCATGATTTCCGATACCAGATCCAGGCCGGCAACGCGCTCACGCGCCAGTATGCCGTGCGCGTCGCCGCGTCCCCGGCGATCCAACACCAGGACGTCGCCTGCGTGTACCCTGCCTACGCGCGCCTGCCCGAGTGGCGTGAACGCGATGGCGCCGGCACCATCCGGGCCCTCGCTGGCACCGCCGTCACCATCACGGCCACCGTCAACAAGCCGGTCCCCACGGCCGAACTGCTCATGCTCTCGGGGTCGCAGACCAACGTGTTTTTGGGCACCCTGCGCACCACCGCGGACACGACCGCCTACGACTTCGCCTTCGACCTCCCGCCCGGCGTCGACGGCTTCTGGACCATCCGCCTGCGCGACGAGATCGGCCTCCAGAACCGGCCCTTCGAGAACACGATCCAGACGCTGCCCGACCAACCGCCCGTGGTCCGCATCACCAATCTGGATCGGCGCGAATTTCGCCTCAACCGCGCCGACCGCCTGCCCGTACGCTACGCCGCGGAGGACGACCTCGGCCTCACGCTGGTGGACCTCATCAGCGTCATCGGCGGCGACACCAACGCCATCGCAAGCCGGCTGGCCGGGCCCACCAATGAAGCGCATGTCCTGCGCGCCATCGAGGGCGGCATGGAGATCGACCTGAGCGCGGCGCACTACGCGCAGGCGCCGCGCGTGGAGTTCCACCTGCTCGCGCACGACAGCCTGCCCGACGGCCAAAGCGGGCCGCAGACGGGCCGCACGGAGACCATCACGATCCTGCTGGAGGCCGCCGCGCCCTCTTGGAAGGAGCAGGTTCTGGAAAGCCAGGAAGCGCGCATCCGCGCGGGCCTCGCCGAGGTCGAAAATCAACTGAGAGAAGCAGCGGAGAAATCGGCCACGCTCGCCGGGAACCAACACTTCACCCTTTCCGCACCGGTCGCGAAACCGGGGCCGCTGCCGGATCATGAGATCGGCCAGACAGGCGAGCTGCAGGATAAGCTGGCGGCCGCGGACATGAAGCTGCGCCGGATCGCCAGTGAAATCACCGATGGATTCTTCGAGGCCCTGGCCACGAACTTGAACGCGGTGGCGGATGCGCACATCGCGCCGGCGGAGCGCCTGGCGGGGGAGATACGACTGGTCGATACGCCGGCGGAGCGCGCCGGCATCAACAGCAACGTCACCGCGGAAGTGCAGGAGGCCCGGAATGCGGTCAGCGCGCTGGCGCAAGAGTTCGAGCGCGCGCAGGAGACCCTCAAGCGCGCGGTGGCGTTGGAGAAGATGGCGCAGCAGCAGGAGCGCCTGGCCCTGGAGAAGCAGGCGCTGGAGCAGGCCGCGAAGGCGGCGACCACGAATGCGGCAACGGCTGAGGCCGTCGCCGCGGCCCAGGCCTGGGACCAGGAACAGGCGCGCCTGGCGGCCGAACTTGCCAATCTGGCGGTGAAGGCCGAGGGCGCCCCAGAAGAGGTTGCCGCGTTGATCAGCAACCAGTCCACCAGAGTGGCGGCGGAAGCCCGGGACCTCGCCGCGCGCCAGGCGGAGAATGCCGACTGGATGCGCGATGCCGCCGCGGATGCGGAGCGCCTCTCCCAGGAGCGCACGGCGCTGGCCGCCAAACAGCAACAGCTCGCGACCGATACCGAAAAGGAAACGCCGGCCAAGGCGCAAAGCCCCGCCATGCAGGCGGCGGCGGAACACATGCGGGCCGATGCCATGGAGGCAGCCCAGCGCGAGCAGGCGGCGACCGAGGCGGCCCTGCGCAAAGTGGCGTCGGCACTCCACGAAAAGGCGGACGCGGCCGTTGCGGCGTTGGCACAGCCGCGGACCCCGACGGAGCGCGCGGATGAAGCCGCCAAGCGGGGCGATGCGGCCGCACGGGCGGCACACCAGGCCGCGCAGCAGGCCCGGAAGAACGCCAGCGAGACTAAGGATTCGGACGGGGCGACCAAGAACGAGAAGCAGGTCGCGGCCACGGATGCCTGGGCCAAGGCCGCGGAGCAGGCGGCGGAGCAGGCCACGCAGGCCCACAAGGAGGCGCAGCAGGCGGTCGAAGAAGCGCGCAACACCAGCCTGGCCGAACCCGCG
>JAQCIA010000117.1 GCA_027620105.1 Verrucomicrobiota bacterium
GCCCGGCCGAACCAGTTGCCGAGGGGCCTGCGGGATCAATGCTGCAGCGCGGAAAGATTTACCTCGGCACTGGTGCTGATCTTGTGCAGCTTTCCATCACGGATGTAGCAGACACGATCCGATGATGTCAGCATCTTGGAGTCGTGGGTTGCACAGATAATTGTCGTCCCTGCCTCGGCATTCAGTTCACGCAGCAAGGTGACAATTTCCGTGCCAGTCTTCGCATCCAGATTCCCAGTCGGCTCGTCAGCCAGGATCACGGCTGGGGTATTGGCGAGCGCGCGCGCAATGGCCACGCGCTGCTGCTGACCACCACTCAGCTCAAACGGCTTGTGATGCAGGCGCTCCTTCAAGCCGACGCGTGTCAGGATGCGCGTGCCGCGCACCACCGCCTCGGCTTCTGTCGCCCCCTGAAAAATCATCGGCAGTGTGACGTTCTGCAGGGCGGATAGCACATCCACCAGGTTGTACGTCTGAAATACGTAGCCGATCTTGTTGCAGCGCACCCACGCCTGCTGCCCCTCGCTCAAATCAAAAATGGATTCACCCTCAAAGTAGACTTTCCCCTCTGTGGGCACATCCAGTGCACCGATCTGATTGAAAAACGTGCTTTTTCCGGAACCGCTGGGGCCCATAATGGAGATGAACTCACCACGCTGGATCGACAGGGAAATGCCCTTCAGGGCCCACACCTCCTCGCCTCCCACACGGTAGCGTTTGGTCACGTTCTCGGTGCGAATGATTGTTTCAGTGCTCATCGAACTCGTCGGTTTGAAAATTAATCTCGCTGGGAGGCGCAATCTTCTCAATCCGCCCGTCGTCCATCCAACAGACGCGGTCCGAGCGCTTGAGCATCTTCAGGTCATGCGTGGCAGTTATGATGGTCACCCCAAGTTCATCACGGAGTCGCGCAAGCAATTCAATGATTTCCGCACCAGTCACGGAATCGAGATTGGCAGTCGGTTCATCGGCGAGCACGATGTCCGGACTGTTGGCCAGCGCCCGGGCAATGGCCACACGCTGCTGCTGGCCACCGCTCAGTTCGCCAGGTTTATGCAGGACGCGCTCCCCTAACCCCACCAACTTCAGGAGAAAGATGCCCTTTTCCCGGGCCTCATCGCTCTCCATGCCCGCAAAACTCATGGACAGGGTCACATTCTCCAGGCAGGTCATCACCCGAATCAGGTGGTAGCTTTGAAAAATGTAGCCGATCTTGCGGCAACGCAGCCACGCGAGTTCGACTTGGTCTAGCTGGGCCACATCCACCTGATCAATGTACACCTTGCCGCTGGTGGGTTTGCTCAACCCTCCAATGGCATTGAACAGGGTAGTCTTTCCGGAGCCGCTGGGCCCCATCAGTGACAAGTACTCACCTCGATGAACGTCGAGCGAGGCCCCCCGCAGCGCATGCGTCTCCGTGCCTCCCATACGATACACCTTCTTCACATCAACCGCCCGAATCACGCAGGGGCATGAATCGGCCGCCGGTGCCCTGAACAGTGCTGCGAGTCTTGCTTTGTCGATCATCAGATATCACTCCGTAACGCATGCGCCGGCAGCATGCGTGACGCAAAGCGCGCCGGATAGAGTGCCGCGACAATTGCCAGCCCCGTGCCCACCACCACGCACAAGCCGAAGGCCAACAGGAGCTGCGGAACATCCAGCGACTGCCTGACCAGCCCGCCGCCATAGGTGACTGCATATGCGGCTGTCGCAAACAGCGCACCGAGCACAGCGCCGCCAAGCGCCCCCACGAATCCCACCAGCGCCGACTCGATCAAAAACATCTGTCGCACGAATCGGGAAAGAGCACCGAGGCACTTCATGGTGCCAATCTCCCGGAATCGCTCGGTTACCGACATGAGCAGGGAATTGGTGATCCCGATCACCGTCACAAACAACGCAATCGCCACAATCCAGGCATTGCGAAAGCTCGTCTTCCGCTGTTCGATCGCCGCCTTCTCAACCTCGTCCGCGCGCAGCGCACGCGCCAGCAGAACCAGCTTGCCCTCCGATGGCGCAACGGAAGCCTGCCCGGTCCGCGTGGTGAAGACCAGCCGGTGCCGGGCATCCTGCACGAGCACATCCATGCGCGTGCGCGTGAGCGTTCCATCCCCGATCACAAGCAACGCGGTCGCCCCGGCACCAGCCGCGCCCCCCCGCTGCATCTGCTGAAACTGTGCCGCCGCGATCATGTCCAGCAACCGCTGTTCAACAATGCTCAAGGGCCCCAATTCCGCAATGCCCAGCACAATGCCTCTGGGCAAACCCGCCTCGGCAATAAGGAAGTTGAACATGCGCGTGGTCTCGTTGCGTTGCGCCTGCTCGCCCGCCACGCCTTCCTTAATCACCTGGCCAGTCAGAATGGACATCAGAAAGGCAATCCCCAGCGCGACGCCCAGCACCGTGACAATGGATCGTCCGAATCTCACGCGAAAGCCCTGCAGCACAACCTTAAAGGCCACGGCGAGCGGGAGTCGAATTTGTGTCTGGATGGATGCGGCCATCAGAAGGGAGTTCCCGAAACGGCTTGTTGAATGAGATTCATGGCAATAGTCGCCATGCTGATCAGGCCAACGCCCGTAAAGTAGCCCGCCAGGATCACGGGAATAATGCGGAGGAAATTCTGCGTGCCGTACTTCTTGCGCAAATAATAGCGCCCGATCAGGGCCCCCACGATCTCCAGCACCATGATGTGGGGAATCTGGCCCAGGCCCCGGACGAACCCGTAGATCAGCATCACCGGCAATCCGCAGGCATTGAGAATGACAAACCCCGCCACCGTCGTCAGAAACCCCGAGCCGATGATGTTGAGATGGATGGCCTGCTTCATGAGCTGGCTGTCTGCAATGCTCCGCATCGCGGGATCCTCGCCGGGCGGCACAAAGGTGGATGAAAAGAACAACACGTTTTCCTTGGCCGCAAGCTCCCAGTTGATCTGCGCGTAGGGATAGGCTTCCGATGGAATCGGCCCTGATTTCCAAATGAACGCCCAGAAAACAAGCGAGAGCACGAAAAGCACGGGGAGCGCGATCAAATCTGCTTTGATCAGGGACGTGAAGCGCACGCCGGTCAATTCGTTGACGCGGAACGACTGCGCCATGCCGCCATGGTTCTCCACGGGGATCGGCGCCAGCCAGATGTCGATCCCCTTTGCACGTGAGGCCATGAATGCCGATTCTTTCACGAACGGAATATCCACCTGCTGCCCGGCAATCCCCATCATGCGTGCATTGATATAGGCGATAAAGGGCATATAGACGAATCCAAGAACGATCAGAAAGCTGACCGGAACCTGCGGAACTAGCCGATGGCAGACGAACATCACCGCACCGGTCGCCACCACATACAGCAGGAGCGCCACACCCAGTGGGTAATCCCCGCGCCCCTCGCGCGGAGGATCCCAGAGCCCAAGTCGCCCCGCTGCCGCGCGCCTGCTTTTGATCTCACGCATCTTGCGCCGCACGTCCCGCATCGCCGAAAAAAGACTCACCACCGCGATGCCCACGCTGGCACCGATTGTGAAACTCAACCAGAAGTCCATGCGGTTGGCGAAAAGGGTATTCACCGTGTCCATGCCCGGCTGCCAGTGCGTGAGCACGCCCGCATGGTGCAAAATCGGGTTCAGGCAGGCGGTCAGGACGATCGCCGTAAACGTACCGACCACCGCCCAGAACGGCAGCACCATCCCCATCAGGACGATGCCGAGATCTAGTGCCATCCCGGTCGGCGTTGCGGGCAGAATCGCCTCGGTCAAGGGGGTCGTCTCAATAAACGGCTGCGGAATGAGGAATACAGGCTTGTCGAGAAAGAGCCCCGTGACCGCCGGGAAGCCAACCTGGATCACGCCGAAAAGCGCCCCCATCGTCACCCCGAAGGAAAACTGCCGCCAGCGCGGGCTGCCCGTTTTCTTGAATGCCTTGCGCGCCAGACTCGACGCGTCCGCGGACGGTGGGTCTGCGTTGGCCACCGCTCCAGTGGGCGACTCCTTTTGATCCATCTCCGCCATCGCCGTTGCGCCCTGTGCGGCGATGGGCGCCAGCGGAAACGGCAGCTTCTCGACATCCGAAGCAATGCGGAAAAAGACGTACCCGAGCGTGTAGCGCTGCAGAAATCCCGTGAACATGGTGAAGGCCACCAGGGCAATCGGGATCAGCCAGTCTTTGTGAAAAAAGTCACGCGCCATAATCGCCGCGCTATCCGGCGACGGCACAAACCACGCCGGAAACGCATGCATCATCCCCGCGTCGCGGGCGGCATCACAGGTCACGAGGTACGCGCGATAGACCACGAATCCGAACGGGCCACCGGGAAACATCGCGTTGGCCGCCACCATGATCCCGGCTGCGTGCAGCAGAACCACGAGCTCCTGCTTGGACATGGTTTTCATGGCGCGCTTGGCGATCTGGGCAAACAGGATCACCGTCACCCAGACGCCCGCGGCCCCCATGTTTCCGCCGGTCATCAGCGACAGATAGATCGACCCCGGCAACATGATCAGGCCGCAGAAGAAGATACCGACAACCGTGGACCAGCCGAACCCGTTCTTGAAATCTGTCGGAACGTCCAGCAGATCCCGGTACTGCTCCAATTCTTTATCGGTTCGCTTCATGGATTGCTCACGTGACGCCCGCAAACTGCGCCTTGGCTTCCTCATACATGGCCGCCCGCTCCTCCGGTGACACCGCCCGCCAATGCAGGAAGTGCGTGCGCAGCAGACTCACAAACACGCGATTGAGGCGCTGCCAGTTCTCCGGCGCTCCCGAGCGGCGGGTCAGGGTGATCTGCGCGACATATTCACCGGTTTCTCCGTCTTTTGGCAGGGCGATGCACAATTCCTGCGAAACCCCTAGATCAAACGGTTTGAGCCAGATGGCGGTCGTCATTGTCGGTATGTATCCGTCGCCGTCGAGCGGATCCGTTGCCGCCGCAATACCGATCACGGATGCGCCCGTGAAAAATGGCCCCGAACTACCCTCGCCGTGGTCGCTAAAGTAGCGTTGAAAAAATCCCAGCACGGCAATGCGATCCTGCCAACCGAACGTGAACGGCAGCTTGAAGGAGAGCGTATCGCCATCCGGCGCGGGCAGGCGCCAGCCCGCATCCGTCGCCGGTGATGCAATCTCCATGGCGGTTCTCGCCGGAAACCAGGTAGAGACAAATACCGATGCCGCAATGGCCCATGATGCGTAGATCGTCCCCAGGGACGTGAAGGTCATATTCAAACCACCGGTCAAATTTGCCGCAATCAGGAGCTTGCCCGTGCCTTGACTCAGAATGTAGCCGAGCACGGAACCCACGACCGCATAAACGACCGCCTCCGCAAAGAACATGCAGAAGATATGTCGCGGGGCGATCCCGACGGCGTTGTAGACAAAGATTTCCTCTTTACGCTCATAGACGGATCCACGAATCGTGTTCAGCACCGTAAGCGCCGCAATGATCAAGGGCACGAGCATATCAATCAGCCCCACAAAACTGCTGCCGCGCGCACGCCGCCCCATGAACGCGTACCCATCCAACCCGAAGAAGGTTGTCCGCCCACTCTGCTCCATGAACTGTTCGATTTCTGCGCGGGCGCCCTTGGGTGAAAGCGTTTCTGGCAGCACGACCGCCACGGAGAGAATCCGCTCCATGCCGCCCGCAAACGTCACACCCATCGAACGCGGCGCGATGATGACATGATTCCCGCTCACCCGCGGGTCACTGGCATCCGCAAGTATGGTCGCACCCGACTTGTTCACCTCGCGCAGCGCTTTGATGTCGAACGGCAGCAGATTCTGACCGTCCAGGTCGAGCAACCCGTCCAACGTGTCGCCCGAGAATACACCGCGCACCACACACGCCACGCCATTGACGACAACGGCAGGCGACGGTTTCGCGCCGAGCAAGTCCTCGGCAATACCCAGACTCCCGGCCATAGCGGACGAAATCAGGATCGGCACCGGCGCCCCGCTGGGCAAAGCATCCTCGCGTGTAAACCAGCGTTCCGGCGACACCAGTTGCCTGGCCAGCGGTTCGTCCGGCGACCAGGTCAGCACGGATTGCGCATCCGCCCCATACACGTGCCCGCCGTCTGTTCGCGTCACACGAATCTGCGGGTACTCACGGCGCAGGGACAGCGCGTCCTCTGTGCCCGTCAGTGCCCGCCGCGGTACGACCGCATACGTTTCGCCATACTTTGCCTCCAAGGCAAACACTTCCGCTTCCGACACACCGAGGAAGCGCTCATTCTGAACCACGAATCCTTGGAATGGTGCCTTGCCGATGCTCACCGACGAGTCGACAATGTCGTTCTGCACCGATGTGAAACAGATCATCACAAAGGTGATCAACACCAGCGTGCCGCAGGTCAGCAGTGTACGCACGCGGCGACGATGCATGTTGTTCAGCCCAAGCATGAAGGCGGTCATGATCGCTCCGGCCTTGTTGACTTCAGCCGCCGTCACCTGCCCGCGCTGCTTCTTGAGCCCCTCCAGGTTCTCTTTGAACCGACTCGCAAACATGGCCAGGATGCCGGTCGAAATCAGCAGAATCACAAAGCCGAGCAGGATCATCAGCGAGGAACGGATCATGGCAAAGGCCGGATGCAGC
>JAQCIA010000118.1 GCA_027620105.1 Verrucomicrobiota bacterium
GTTCCTCCGTTCATGACGCAACTGACCAACATGGTGTATGAAGTGGCGTTTGTGGGCGATGTCGGTGTGGTGACGATGGGCGGTGCGGAGTTGATGAACGGCAGCCTGGATCGTCTGGCGTCGCCGGGGACGTCAATCACTGAGCGCCCGCTCATCCGGTCCATGTTCGGAAATGATCCCAATCTGGCAAAGGCCACAGATGTGGCTACTTTCTCTCTGGTCGACTACATGAAGTTCATTGTGTCGATGATGCCCGGTGTGGATGCGAGCATGCTGGAGATGATTCCCGCGTCTGGTTCTGGCATTGGCGCCTATTCCGTTGCCGAGGGCAACACGGAAGTCAGTGTGATGAAGCTGGGGATTGCTGAAATCGTCACGCTGAAGTCCATGGCGCCGATGATGATGATGGGGGCCATGAGCCGTTCGGCGGGTCAAGGTGGCATGGGCGGTTCCGGCGGGGATTACGAGCCCGAGATGGATGACGAGGAAGATGTGCCCTACACCGACGACATGGACAGCGACGAGTAAGGGTGGCGGCGGTACAGCTCCTTCAGCCTGCGGCGGTTGCCGCGATGGTTTTTTCGGTCAGCAGCAGCAGTGCTTCAATTGTGAGTCGCAGGTGTTTTTCCGGTGTGTCCTCTTCCTTGCAGTGGGAAAGGCCGCGGGCGGACTGGGCGAAGACCATGACCACGGGCATGTGCGGGACCATTTCGGCGCTGTCGTGCAGGGGGCCGGAGGGCAGGCGCGGGGCGTCGCCGGTGACTTCGCGCACGGCCTCCTCGCATAGCTGAATCAGCTTCGGATCAAATGGCCGGGGGGCGATGGTCCACAACTTCTTCCACGCCAGCGTGACGTTGTTTTCCTTGGCAGCTTTTTCCGCTGCCGCCTTTGCCTCGGCCAGCATCATGGCGAGAATGCCGGCGTCCAGCGCGCGCTGATCGATGGAAATTTCACAGCTGCCGGGGACGGCGGTGACGATGCAGGGCTCCACCTTCACGACCCCGCAGGTGCAGACCACGTTCGCCCCGGGCTTTGAATACTTGAGGCCGATCTGGCGCACCTCGAGGGCAAACTGCGCGGCCGCCAGAAAGGCGTCGCGCCGCATGGGGATGGGCGTGGACCCGGAGTGCGCGGCCTGGCCCGTGAATGTCAGCGTGTGGCGCTCGACGCCGAAGGTCCCCAGCACGACACCGGTCGGCTTGTTCAGTTGTTCCAGCACGGGGCCCTGCTCAATGTGCAGTTCGAGATAGGCTTTGGCGTTGATGCGCTTCAGTTCCGCGTGGGCCTTGAGCATCGTGTCGAGGTCGACACCGTTTTCTTTCAAGGCATCGGGAAGTTTCGTGCCCTGCCGATCCGTGAGGCCGCGGATTTCGTCGACAACGAGCGACCCTCCGGCGGCGGATGAGCCAACCAGGCTGCGGCCAAACCGCGCGCCTTCCTCGTCGGCCCAATCAACAAGTTTCAGGGTGACGGGCTTCTCCTTCTGCGCGGCGTAACGGCGCAAGGCTTCCAGCGCGCTCAGGGTGCCGAGGCAGCCGTCGAGCCATCCGCCGTTGGGTACCGAGTCCAGATGGCCGGCGACGATGATGGTGGCGTCGGACTGGCCTGGAATGGTGACCCAGTTGTTGCCGGCGGAATCGGTTTCCACTTTGGCGCCCAGATCGCGCTTCACGATTTCCGAGAACCAATCGCGCGATTTGCGCCAGATCGGTCCCCAGGCGACGCGCTGCGCGCCATGTGCATCCGAAGTCAATTTGGCCAGTTCGCGCAGTTCGCGAATGACGCGATCCGCGCTTTCCGTCAGTGAGAGATGGGATGCACGCATGGGTGCATTCTATGCAGCCAGTCTGTGTCCAGCAATCGTGAAGAGTGCGGTGTGCCGGCCATTTTTGAATGCGGCGCGGTTGGGAACCGTGTGGGATAGCATCTGCTCTGGAATTGACCGCCTGATCCAGCCGCGCCATGATTGGCCCTGCAAGGGTAGGATTCATGGAGGCGGCGACGCAAGGTGACCTGACACCAGAAGCGCGCGCGGATTCAGTGCGGCGCTGTGGTTTGGGATGGCGGTTTGCATTCCCGCCTACCCGCTGGCCTCCAGCCTGATCACGCAGGGCATGAACTGGTGGCCGGCGATCCTCAGGTGGCGCTCGGCTGGATGACGCGCTACAGCTATGCTTGGTTTGTCGGGCTCTTTCTTGTCGCCGTGCTATATTAGCACCTGATGCTTGGGGGCAAGCCCGTTGAAACTTTCCGGAAGGAACCGTCGGCATGACCAGGAGCAGCCCATGACCAAGACCGCCGTGCGCACGCCAGCCCTGCCGCCCTGCACGCACAAGCCCAAGCCTTACAAGGGTCCGTCATACGCTGCCGTGCTGGCGCAGCGCAAGCAGCACGTGAACCCGGGCATCTTTCTGTACTACAAGAAGCCCATCATGGTGGTGGAGGGGTCCATGCAGTACGTCTGGGACGAAACCGGACGGCGCTACCTGGATGCGTTCGGCGGGATCGTCACGGTCAGCGTTGGGCATTGTCATCCGGCGGTTACGCAGGCGGCTGTGGCGCAGTTGAACACGATTGCGCACACCACGACCATATATCTCAATCCCGTGCTGGGCGATTATGCCGCCGCGCTGGCGGCGAAACTGCCGGGCGAGCTGAAGTGCGTTTATTTTGTGAACTCCGGATCCGAGGCGAACGATTTGGCGCTGCTGATGGCGCGGTTGTCGACCGGGAACTACGATGTGATCGCGCTGCGCAACGGCTATCACGGTGGCGTCGCCTCGGCCATGGGGCTGACGGCGCACAGCACTTGGAAGTTCAATTCGCCGCAGGCCTTTGGCGTTCATCACGCACTGATGCCGGATACCTATCGCGGTCCGTGGGGACGCAAGGATCCCGAGGCGGGCAAGAAATACGCCGGCGACATTCAGAATCTGATCCAGTACGCAACGCCCGGCAAGGTGGCGGGCTTCTTTGCGGAATCCATCCAGGGTGTGGGCGGCGTGGTGGTGTATCCGGACGGATATTTGCACGAGGCTTACCGAATCGTGCGCGCGGCCGGTGGCGTGTGTATTGCCGATGAAGTCCAGACGGGGTTCGGTCGCACGGGTACGCACTTCTGGGGGTTTGAGGCGCAGGGCGTGGTGCCGGACATCGTCACCATGGCCAAGAGCATCGGCAACGGGGCGCCGCTCGCGGCGGTGGTGACGACGCCGAAGATCGCGCAGACCCTGGCCGCGCGCATTCATTTCAATACGTTCGGCGGCAATCCGGTGTCCTGCGCGATTGGCAAGGCCGTGCTGGATGTGATTGCGCGCGAAGGGCTGCAGGAGCGCTGCCGCGAGATGGGCGATCACATGCTCGCGGGATTGCGGCGGCTCATGGACAAGCACGACGTGATCGGCGATGTGCGCGGCAGCGGGTTGATGGTGGCGCTGGAACTGGTCAAGGACCGCACCACGAAGGAGCCCGGCAAGGCGGCCGCGGCGCAGGTGTTTGAGCGCACGAAGGAGTTGGGCGCGCTGATCGGGAAGGGTGGGCTGACCGGGAATGTTCTGCGCATCACGCCGCCCATGTGCATCGCGCGCGAGGATATTGATTTCCTGATCGAGGTCCTGGACATCGCGCTGAGCGAACTGTGAGTAAACAACAGGCGACGCTGCGGAAAGTCTGGTTACGATGAAGATTGGCGTCCCGAAAGAAACCAAGAACAAGGAGAACCGCGTGGCCTGCACGCCGGCGGGGGTGCGGATGCTGATCAACGCGGGGCACACCGTCTGCATCCAGGCCGGGGCGGGTGCGGGCAGTGGATTCACGGACGACCAGTATGCGCAGTGCGGGGCGACCATTGTGCCGATGGCGGCGGATGCCTGGGGCGCGGACATGGTCATCAAGGTCAAGGAACCGGTGGCGGCTGAATACGAATTTCTGCGGGAGGGGCTGCTGCTCTTCGCCTATCTGCATCTGGCCGCCGAGAAGAACCTGACCGAAGCGTTGGTGAAAAGCGGCACCACCGGGATTGCCTACGAGACCGTGCAGGTGGGACGGCGTCTGCCGTTGCTGGAGCCCATGAGCGAGATCGCCGGGCGCATGAGTTCCATTGTCGGCGCCTACTACTTGAGCAAGGCGCAGGGTGGCAAGGGGGTGCTGCTGGGCGGCGTGCCCGGGGTGCTGCCGGGAAAGGTGTTGATCATGGGCGGGGGGACGGCGGGGATTAACGCGGGTCGCGTGGCCGCCGGCATGGGCGCGGACGTGACGATTCTTGAGGTTGATCTCCAGCAGATGCGCTTCCTCGACATCAGCCTGCATGGCAGTGCGCACACGCTCTACTCCAACGAGCAGAACCTGATGGAGATGTTGCCGGGGGTGGATTTGCTGATCGGGGCGGTGCTGGTGCCGGGATCGAAGGCCCCGAAGCTGATCCGACGCGACATGTTGCGCGTGATGAAGCCCGGGGCCGTTTTCGTGGATATTGCGATTGATCAGGGCGGCTGCGCGGAAACCTCGCGCCCGACCACGCACGAAAACCCAATCTACATGGAAGAAGATACGGTGCATTACTGCGTCACCAACATGCCGGGTGCTTACGCGCGGACCGCCACGCAGGCCTTGACGAATGCGACGCTGCCCTATGCCTTGCGCATCGCCGACCTGGGGCTGGCGGAGTCGATGAATCAGATTCCGGATTTGCGGCTGGGGCTGAACACGCATGCCGGGGCGGTCACCTACAAGGCGGTGGCGGACGCACACGGCATGCCGTTCCTGGATGTGAAGTTTTAGGGGGCGGAAACCGCAGATGGACACGGATGGAAGCGGATGGGGCGAACTGCTGCGCGCCTGCAAGTGTGTGCGAGGTTGCATGTCGGAGGAGCTATGGCATTGAAGCCAAGAGTGAGTGCGGCTGAAGCGCGGGCGAACATGGCCGAGATCGAGCCGAGGTACGCGCCGCAGGAGGCGCTGATCGAGGCCGAGCGTTGTCTGTACTGCTTCGACGCGCCCTGCATCATGGCCTGCCCGACAGGGATTGATGTGCCCGGCTTTATTCAAAAGATCGCGACGGGGAATCTGACGGGCGCGGGGCGCGTGATTCTCGAGGCCAATCCGCTCGGCGCGAGTTGCGCGCGGGTGTGTCCGACCGCGGCGCTGTGCGAAGGCGCATGCGTGATGCTGGACCGCGACCAGAAGCCGATCAAAATCGGGCGCTTGCAGCGGTATGCGACAGACCATGTGATCGACAATAAGATTCCGCTGCTGCGCGCGGCGGTAAAAAAGTCCGGCAAGCGCGTGGCGGTGATCGGGAGCGGGCCGGCCGGATTGGGGTGCGCAGCGGAGCTGGCGCGGCTCGGGCATGCGGTGACGGTGTTCGAGAAGAAGGACAAGCCGGGCGGTTTGAATACGTACGGGATTGCGTACTACAAACTCACGCCCGCGGTGAGCCTGCAGGAAGTTCAGCTGATTCGCGATCTGGGTGTCGAATTTCGCTGCGGCACGGAAGTGGGCAAAGATGTGACGGTGAAGCAGCTGGAGAAAGATTATGATGCGATCTTTCTCGGTGTTGGGCTGGGGCGCACCTATCGCCTCGGGATTCCCGGCGAAGACCTGCCGGAGGTGGTGGATGCGTTGGCGTTTATTGAGGAACTGCACGTCAAGCCACTGCATCGCGTGCCGGTGGGGCGGCGGGTGGCGGTGATTGGCTGCGGGAACACGGCGATCGACGCGGTGACGCAGGCCAAGCGGTTGGGAGCGGAGCACGCCGTCGTTATCTATCGCCGCGGTGAGGGTGATATGCCCGCCTATCCATATGAGTACGAACTGGCCAAAGGTGATGCCTGTGCGTTCATGTTCCACGCGGCGCCGGTGGCCGTGGAGGCGCAAAGTGGGCACGTCACGGGATTGACATTGGCGCGCACCGAAGTGAATGCCAAGGGGCGCGTCGCGGTGGTGCCGGGGAGCGAGTTCAGCGAACCATTTGATATGGTCATCAAGGCGCTGGGGCAGGAACCGCAAGCGGCCATGCTGGCCAAGCTGTTCCCGAAAGTGAAGATCGCCAAGAACGGCACGATTGTACGCAAGGATAACGGGCAGACGGGTCTGGCGCATGTGTTTGCCGGCGGAGATGCCGCGAATGGCGGCGCTGAAGTTGTCAACGCAGTGGCGGAAGGCAAGAAGGCCGCACGCGGGATTCATCAGTACTTTGGCGGGGCTGAGACACAGGGTCCGCTGCAGGCCACGCGGTACGGCGTGAAGGGGCAGCCGATAGGGTCGGGATTTGATCATCCGGTGCGCGTGCCGGAGTTGGAAGCAGAGTATTTTGCGAAGTTGAAGCAGGCATAGAAATCAGCACGGCCCTCACCGGGGTCCTCTCCTGCGGGGGAGAGGAAGTGGGGTGAGACGCCCTTGCCCGTTGTGGGAGAGGGCGGGAGAGGGGGCGGGCTGGAGGGATGACAGCATGGCGGATCTGAGCATTAATTTGGCGGGCATCAAGTCGCCGAATCCGTTCTGGGTGGCGTCGGCGCCACCGGCCAATACGCTTTATCAGTGTCAGCGCGCTTTT
>JAQCIA010000119.1 GCA_027620105.1 Verrucomicrobiota bacterium
ACGCTTCCCCCAATCTGCTCGCCACCGCCGTCCCCGCAGCAGCAGCCCCCGCGTTTTCTGAACGACTGTGTCCCAAGAGTCGGCGTTGCAAGTTGGTCATAGCTGTGGTTCAGTGCGCGGATGAAGCACGCTACAGCCAAGACCGCCACGATTCGATTGCGCCAGGGACCTGATGCACTGATCCGCCAGGGCCATCCTTGGATTTTCAAAGGGGCCATCTCGCAGGCGGATGGCGCCAGCTCCGGGGTATACGTGGTTGACGTGCTGGCGTCCACCGGCGAGTGGATCGCGCGCGGTCTGATGAACCCGCAGTCGGAATTGTCGGTACGTGTGTTCACCCGCAACCCGGATGAAAAAATCGACGCGGCCTTGATCGCGCGCCGTCTGGACGAGGCGATCTGCATGCGTGAGCGCCTGCTGGTGACCGACGGTGAGAATACGAATTCCTGCCGACTCGTCTTCTCCGAATCCGACCTGCTGTCGGGCCTGATCGTGGACCGTTATGCCGACGTCCTCTCCGTGCAGGTGCGGGCCGGCATCTGGCAGCCATATCTGGAGGGTGTGGTTGCGCACCTGAAAAAGCGGACGGGACTGACGCGTGTCCGCTTGGCGGCGAATCCGGATCATGCGCAACGCGAAGGAATCGACCAGGACCTGCTGACGCGACTCAGCGATACGATCACGGGTGTGGTGCGGGTGCGGGAGCATGGATTTTCCTACGACGTCGACGTGGGCGAGGGGCACAAGACGGGCTTCTATCTGGACCAGCGCGAAAACCGGCGGCGGGTGGCGGCCTATGCAGGGGGGCGCTCGGTGCTGAGCGCCTACTGTTATACGGGGGCCTTTGAACTGCATGCCGCGCGCGCGGGGGCGAAAGAAATTCTGGGCCTCGACTGCTCTGAGCCGGCGCTTGCGCAGGCCACCAGTCATCATGCGCTCAATGGATCCACAGTCCCCGCGCGTTACGAGCGTGCCGATGTGCCACAGATGTTGCGCAAGTTCCGTGACGCCGCGCGAACGTTTGAGATGATCATCCTCGACCCGCCGCGCTTTGTGGTCAGCCGCGCGCAGAAGGAAAAGGGGCTGCGCGCCTACAAGGACATCAACCTGATGGCCATGAAACTGCTGGCGCCGGGCGGCGTGCTGGCGACGTTTTCGTGTTCGGGGCTCGTCTCGGGTTCGGATTTCCGCACGGCCATCGAATGGGCCGCGCGTGACGCCAATCGCACGGTGACCATCATTGAGTCACTGGGGCAACCGCCCGATCACCCCATTCTCACCGCCTTCCCTGAGAGCGAGTATCTCAAGGGGCTGGTGTGCTGGGTGCGGTAGTCGGGCGCCGGATCACAGCCGCGCGCGCAGCAGCGGCGGCGGCGGCCGTTCGACCGAAATCGGCATCGGCTCTCCACGATGCGACTTGCCTGGCGTCATGTAATGAACGATGTAGGCGCGGCGTTGGCGATCTGTGGTGTTCGGCTGCGTGTCGTGCAACGTCGACAGAGGTCCAGAACTTTTCCGAGCGACAGGTATCCGTTGGCAGCGAAGAAGTCGATCTGATCCTGGCGAAGCGCTTTGTGGAAATTGGCGATCGTAATGTCGTCATTCATGGCCGCAGCATAGGCGGAGGCGGCATGCCGGCACAAAAAAAGGCGCCCGTCCTTGCGGACGGGCGCCGGGGTTAAGTGGGCGGACTAACCAATCGCAATTGTTCCGGTTTCGCCGGTGCGAATCCGGATGCATTCGGCCATTTCGAACACGAATATCTTGCCGTCGCCAATCTTTCCCGTGCGGCCACCATCCGAAATGGCTTCCACCGCGGCCTTCACGTAGTCGTTGTTCACGGCCACCTCGATCTTGACCTTCTTCAGCAGGTTGCCGGCCTCCGTGTGACTGCGGTAGACCTCGGCCACGCCCTTCTGGCGGCCGCGGCCCATCACGTTGGAGACCATCACCAGATGAATTTCCTTTTCCTCCAGCAACTGGAGAACCTGATCCAGTCGATCCGGCTGAATGATCGCAATAATGTATTTCATGACTGTGTGTTCCCTTTCTTCAATCCAGCACGGTGTAACCGACTTCGCGGTGCTGGGTGAGGTCCAGCCCGATGCGTTCATCCTGCTCGCTCACGCGCAGGCCAACCAACTTGTCCACGATCTTCAACAGCACGTAGCTGGCAACGAACGAGAACACCATGGTCACAACCGTGGCCTTGAGTTGGATCATGAACTGCGGTCCCGCGGCCTTGGTCACAAGCGGGTTAATGGCACTGCTGGCGAAGAGTCCGGTGGCCAGTGCGCCCCAGATGCCGCCGATCCCGTGGACGCCGAAGGCATCCAGCGAGTCATCATAGCCCAGCTTCGGCTTGACGAAGGTGACAAACAGGAAGCAGATCGCCGCGGCGCCCACGCCGATCGGGATGGCGCTAATTGGACTCACGAACCCGCAAGCGGGGGTGATGGCCACCAGGCCGGCGACGGCGCCCGTGATCATGCCGAGCGTCGTGGAACGCTTGTGATGCAGCCAGTCAGCCAGGGCCCAGGTCAGGCCGGCCGCGGCAGTGGCAATTTGCGTGGTCACGAAGGCGTTGACGGCGATGCCATCGGCGGCCAGCGAACTGCCGGCGTTAAAGCCGAACCAGCCGAACCACAGCATGCCGGCACCGAGGACGGCCAGCGGCAGGTTGTGCGGCGGGGAGAGGCTGCCGACGCGCTTGCCTAGCACAATTGCGGCAGCCAGGGCAGCCATGCCCGCGTTGATATGCACGACGGTTCCGCCGGCAAAGTCCAGGGCTCCCCACTGGGCGAGCCAGCCGCCACCCCACACGCTGTGCGCCAGCGGCGAGTAGACCAAGATGGTCCACAGGAGCGTGAAGATGATGAAAGCCGAAAACTTCATGCGCTCGGCGAAGGCACCGATGATGAGCGCCGGTGTGATGATGGCGAACTTCAATTGGAATGCCATGAACAAGGTGTGCGAAATCGAGCAGTTCGGCCACGGATCGTTGTTCACGCCCCGCAGGAAGAGATAGTCCAAACCGCCGATCCACCCGCCCTTGTCTGGGCCGAAGGCAAGCGTGTAACCCAAGACTACCCAGGCCAGCGTCACTAGGCACATGGCCATGAAGCACTGCATGAGGATTGACAGGATGTTCTTCTTCCGGACGAGACCGCCGTAAAAGAATGCCAGTCCTGGCGTCATCAGCAGCACCAGGCCGCAACTTGCCAGTAGCCACGCTGTGTTCCCTGTATCCAGGGGATTGGCTGGAGCAGTGTCCACCACCTCGGTGACCACGGCTGCGGCCTCCTCGGTGACCACAGCTGCGGCCTCGTCCGCTCTGAGCATGCTGTTGCCGAACGCATAGCACGCCAAAAGCACAAAAATCATCCATCCCATTCGTCTGATCGGTTTCATCTCCACGCGTCTCTCCTTAGTTGTGCGTACACCCTTCACCAAACACTGTGTTAGGATGGTGCCATAGCAAGCGCCGTTCCATGTTGTGGGACCATAGCGCGCCAACAGCTTGAAGTGTTTAGGATGTAGGGGTTTGCGATAGATCATTATCTAATCGGCGAAAATAGGCCTACTCCAGAAAGTCACAAAGATGTCGACAGCACATAGATTCCTACATTTGTGTCGCAAGCTACTTTGATTGATCACGCGCAGCATATCCCTGCTGTTCGTGGATATCCGCTACCCTGGGGCAACGGCGCTGGCGGACGTTATGTTTCCGGCCTATACGCGCACGATTGGCGCATTGCCCACCGTGAATGTGGCCTATCAGGATGCGTGGCGCTGGCGGATGGACAGGGCCACGGCGGCACGGCTTACGGTCGAAGGCGGTATGCGCGATAGCGAGTCCGAGAATGTGGTGCTTGATCTTCCGGGGGATGGTTCCACCGAGCAAACGGCATCGCCGGACGGTTCTTCCATCTCCGCCCAGACAATGATCTGAGCCGGGTGTCCGTTTCTGTGGTTACGGATCTGCTGAATGGTTCCGTCGGGTTGCTGGACCATCTGGCGTATGTGCCGGAATTTCCCTTCTCGCAGAAGGTGGATCAGGAACTGGCCACGAAGGTGCAGCAGTATTGGGAAGACATGTCTGGCGGTTGGGACGGATAAGGGTCGGCAACGTGGTAGGGGGCGTGGGTGATGCGTTCAGGCAGCCGTTGGCTTTCCGAAACTGCGCTCTTCTTCGAGCTGCCCGGACTCGGTGTAAATCTTCAGCGTGCAGGACTGATGGTTGCAGATGGGAATGGCAAGCTCCGTCACGGCCTCGCGGGTCCTGGCAACCTTCAATGGACCGGGCAACCCCTGCGGTTTAAAGTTCCAACGGCGATTAAACGCATCAAACACGATTTCGTACGCTCTGCGCGATGACCGCATGCTGCCTCCCTGACCCCGGCTTCCGGGGGATGCTTGCCTGATGCTGTGCGTGGTTACCCAATCTCGACGCTGACCGCAGACTTGATTGAATTGGCGATGAAGCAGCCCGCGTGGGCTTGGTGATGCAAATCCTGCAGTTTCTCGCGGGAGACAGTGATGCCCGCTGCGAAGGTCGCACGCGGATTCAGCACGATGCGCGTCATCGAAAACTGGCGCTCCGGATTGCGCTCCAAATGACCGACCGCATTGTCTTCGTAGGCATCGACGGTCAGGTTTTCCCGCGCGCAGAGAAACAAGAAGGTGAGCATGTGGCAACTGGCCAGTGCACCCACGAGCATGGTTTCCGGGTCGACGCAGCTGGCGTCCCCCTTGAACTCGGGCGCGGCGGAAGCGCGAAGCTCGATGCCGTTGGCATAGCGCACCGTATGATTGCGGCAATAGGTGGCGGGAGCGAATCCCTTGTCCCCCTGCAGCCAGCGGAGTCCCGCACGATGTTCGGACATGGTATGCCTCCAAGTGTTGTCGATTCGGCGACATTGTCCGGGGACGAGCGCGCAGCATCAAGTGTTTTCGCCTCCGCTAAAATATTCAAGCCGCTCCATGCGTTATGGCATCAGTGAGATGCATGTGATCGGGCACCGTGCCCGGGATAACCAGAACAGGAGATATGCGATGAACGTACGAATTGGCATGGCGACGGGACTGGCGATGGTGACAACCCTGGCATTGGGTCTGCAGGCGGAGGCGAAGGAAGGACGGCCGGGTGGCCACGAACGCCCCGATCAGGCGCAGATCTTTGCCAAAATGGATGCGGATGGCGATGGAAGTGTGACCAAGGCGGAGTTTAAATCCGCTCACGCCGCACGCATGGCGAAAAAGGCCGAGCAGCGCGGTGGCGAGGATGCCCCGAAAGGCGATCCGGCCAAGCGCGCCGAGCGGATGGAAAAACGGTTTACCAAACTGGATACGAACGGCGACGGGGCGCTCAGCGAGAGTGAATTTGCGGCTGGCGCCGGCAAGGGCGGTCCACGCGGTCCCGGGAAGCATCATCATCGGGGCAAGGATGGAGATCGTGAAGGTCAGGCGGGTGTCGGCGACGACACGGTCACGGAGTAAAGTATTCTCGGGCAGGCGGGTTGACGATGCGTCGACCCGCCTGCCCGTGTGTCCGGACATCCAAAAGAGCTTGAACGGCGGCGATGGCAGTGCTACCCGTAGTCAAATGATTGCTCGCCAGATACTCGCCGTGGGATTGCTGCTGGGGGTGGCTGGATGCACCACCCTCTACAGCGAAGGGCAGGTGGATCCGGATGCTCAGCGCGACCTCACCATCCGGAACCTCCAGGGGCAAGTGAATCGGCTTCAGGAGAACGTCAACGACACGCAAGCCCAGCGCGAGGAACTCGATCGGCGGATGGAGCAGGCGGAAGCGGACGCGCGGATGGCACAGTTGGAGCAGCAGAATCGCATCGCGGAGCTGGAGCGGAGGCTGGCGGCCCTCGACCAGGCCCGTGAGCGTGATCGCAACGAGATCGTGACGAAAGTCGCGGACATCGTGAAGACTTCGAGCGGTGGCGGCGTTCGTACGGCGAATGGGTATGAGCATCCGGTGCAAGCGGGAGAGACGCTTTCTGCCATTGCCGCCGCTTACAAAGTGAGTGCGGCGGCGATTATCAATGCAAACAACCTGAAGAACCCCGACAACCTGCGCGTCGGGCAGAAGTTGTTTATTCCGGAATGATCACGCGCCAGGGGATGTCAGCACCGCCGTCCGACGGGTGTACGGTTATGGTCAGCGCCGCGTAGGTTGTGGGGATCTCCGGTACGGATGGCATGACCGTCGGCGCGGGCTGTGGCGCGAGGGGGATTTGCGGTGCGGGTGGTGGTTGCGCCGTTTTCAATTCGGCCAGCATCTCCACGACGAGCCCCAAGTCGGACGACAGCGATGGGACGACCGTCTGCATTGACGCGAGATCGCCACTGAGTGCGTGATTCTTTATTTCGAGCTTTGCCACTTCGCCCTTCAGCGCGGCAATTGTTTTGGCCTGGCCATCCAGCGCCTGGCGTTGCCCGGCGGCAACCCCCAGTACCTGCTGCTGCAGCGCGGCCGCAGATGCGGTGATCTTGCGCACGTCCGCAGCCGTCTCTG
>JAQCIA010000120.1 GCA_027620105.1 Verrucomicrobiota bacterium
TTGGGGATCGAGGAAGAGACGCTGGTGGTGATCAATTCGGATCACGGCGAAACGCTGTACGATCACGACTGCTACTTCGATCACCACGGCCTCTACGAATGCACGCTCCACGTGCCGCTGGTGTTCGTGTACCCGGGCAAGATTCCGGCGGGGGGCCGTTTCTCCGACGTCTGCCAGACGAAGGATTTCATGCCGACCATGCTCGACCTGATGCGGGTGAAGCACAACCTGACGTTCGATGGGCGCAGTCTTGGGCCGCTGATCCGCGGGAAGCCGCGCGCGGTTGAGGCGGAAATCTACATCACGGAATGCACCTGGATGCGCAAGCACGGCTGGCGCACGCCGCAGTGGAAATTGATCCATGCGCTGGAGCCGGACTTCCACTTCAAGCCCGAAGTCGAGCTCTATGACCTGGTGCGCGATCCCGGGGAGCTGCACAACGTGGCGGAGCAGGAGCCCGGCGTGGTGGCCATGCTCGAGGCGCGCATGCAGGCCTGGATCGCGCGGCGCGAGCGGGAGACCGGGCGCAAGGCTCCCATTCACACGAATCTGAACTGGCACGGCCTGGGGTGCGGACCCTTCAAGACCTCGAAACAGGCCTACGACAGCATGCACATCGGTTCGCCGGGGGCCGCCAAGGGACTGCAGGCGCGCGAGCTGCGGACCCAGCGGGGACAGAAGAAACTATGATGGTGACCATTGTGGGCCGGGGGAATTCGGGCACACGCGCCATGTCGCACACCCTCTCAGCCAGCGGTGTCTTCATGGGGTGCCCCCAGAATGACTCGGGCGACCTGCTGCCCCCGAAGGCCATGTATGACGCGTGTCGCGTCATGGCTCGCCATGTGCATTGGAAAGGAGATCTCGATTGGGATTTTCAGGCCCTGCACGCCATGGAGATTCCGGCCGAATTCACGGACTTGATCCACGCCTACCTCAAGATCGTCCTGGAAAGCCCGGCGCCGCACAAGGGCTGGAAGCTTCCCGAAACGACGCTGGTGTATCCGTGGATCCGGCGCCTGTTTCCGGACATCAAGTACATCTTCTGGGTGCGCGATCCGCGCGATTGCATCCATGGGCGCCACCTCACGGACGATCTGGCCGATTTCGGCATCGCCTACCCGCCCACCGCGGACGAGCGGATGCGGCGCGCCATTTCCTGGAAATACCAGTACGACCTGGTCAAGGCCACACCACCGCCGGCCCATTGGCTGGAATTGCGCTTCGAGGATTTTGTTTTGCGTCAGGACGAGACGCTGACCAGGCTGGAGAAGTTCCTGGGCATTCCCATGGCCCGCATCCCCGTCCGTCCCGAATCCGTCGGCCGCTGGCGCCGGGGCGACGAGGGTGCGAGCTTCGATTTTTTTAAACCGGCCTTACATGCCTACGGATATGAGATGCTTTCCGCCGCCACGTCGGAGAACGCGATGCCGCCATGCTGAAAGTCTGCGTGATCGGATTGGGGCCCATCGGCTGCCGGCATGCCGCGATCTATCAGGAGGATTCGCTGGCGGAGTTGGTCGGCGTCTGCGACTTGCTGCCCGAGCGCGCGAAAGCGGCGGGTGCGCGCTTCCAGGTGCCGTCCTTTGGCGACGTCGGCCAGATGGTGCGCGCCTTGAAGCCGGACCTGTGCAGCGTCGCCACGGGCGGCCACGAGTATGGCAGCGATCATGCCTTGCCCACGCTCCAGGCGCTCGAGGGCGGCTGTCACGTGCTGTGCGAAAAACCGATCAGCAACGAGATCGCGCCGGCCGCGGCCATGGTTGCCAAGGCACGCGAGCGGGGACTCTGTCTGGGCGTCAACTTGAACCACCGCTTCACCCCGGCGGCGGTGCTGGCCAAGCGCTGGGTCGCCGAGGGGCGCCTGGGACATCTGTTGTTCGTGAACATGAGCATGTGGATCAAGAATCCCGTCGAGTCGTCGCCCTGGTTTCAAATCAAGGCGCTGCATCCGCACACGGTGGACGTGATGCGCTATTTTTGCGGCGACATCGAGGCCGTGCATTGTTTCGCCACCAAGGCGCCGGGACGTTCGATCTGGTCCACGGCGCAATTCAATCTGCGTTTCCGCAGCGGCGCGGTGGGCTCGCTCACCGGCAGCTACGACATCGAGCGCGGCCACCCGATGGAGCGCTGCGAGGTGGCCGGGACGGGCGGTCGTTTCGTGCTCGAGGACATGTGGCGCGAAGTGACGCTGTACCCAGCGGGAATCCTGGAGAAAACGGTCTACACGAATCCGCTGTTTGGCGGTATGCGCGATTTCGAGGACACCTTTCGCAACCGCATTCACGCTTTCCTGGACGAAGTGTCTCGCGGCGTGCCGCCGGAACAGATCGACGGCTCGGGCGCGGACGGACTGGCGGCGCAGAAGGTTTTGGCGGCGGCGGTGGAGTCGGTGCAACGCGGGACGGTGGTGGCGGTGGGATAGGCGGTGCTTTCGGAGGATTTCACGCAGAGGCGCAGCGTTCGCAGAGATGACTCCGCGGTCTCTGCGCCTCTGCGTGAGATGCCTGGGGTGCGGACGATGGCCCGCCATAGGAGATCAACCATGATTCGTAAGGCATTCGTCATGTCGGTTCATGCGGGGCAGGAAGCGGAGTACGAGCGGCGCCACCGGCCAATCTGGCCTGAGCTGGAGCAGACGCTGAAGGCCCACGGCGTGCACAACTATTCGATCTTTCTGCATCCGCAAACCCGGCAGCTTTTCGGCTACGCCGAGATTGAGGATGAGGCGCGCTGGGCGGCGATTGCGCAAACGCCGGCGTGCCGCAAGTGGTGGACCCACATGCAGGACCTCATGCCGGCCAATCCGGATCACAGCCCCCAGTCGCTCGACCTGCGCGAGGTCTTTCATATCGACTAGCGCGGCTGCCGGCGAAAGGTAGCCGGCGAAAGGGTCACGCCTCGTCATGCGATTCCGCTGAAAAAGGCCAGCGTCGCATAATGTGCAAAAAGCTTTCGTGCAAGAATGCCCCGAGAACCGGTTAGCGCGACCCGGCCCTTTGTGATTTGATCCCCCCGCCTTTTGCTATTTCCGAAAAACGCAGACTTTTTCAGCGGAATCGCATGACGAGACGTGACTCCTATGGCCAATTCCCGCTTCGGTAACATCCAATGTGGCGCAATTCGCTGGCTGCGATTTGGCATGACAGCCAGATTCGGGGTCGGTATACAAAGGTTGATCACAGTACGTTTCTTACCATCGCGGAGGACGCCGGAACCAAACTTGCCGCTTTCTTGGACCTGCTAGCACCTTCGTCGACGGTAGACGTTGAGCCAGTAAAGGCGCACCTGCGTGCCGTGCTGGCCATGCGCTCCGGGCTGAGCGATTAACCGAGATGAATAGCGCGTGCAGAGGAGACGCAACGCACCCTAATCTTTCGCTCTAATCGGGTGCCAGAAAACGAAATTTGCGGGAACAGCATCCGATAATAAAACGTGCTGGCATCTCTGATAGAACAAGCCACACGAAGACGTGTAAGGACCAAACCATGCATAAGCTAACGATCTGTAGTCTCTTCATCACGTTCTGCTGCTTTACCACCTGCGTCGCGACCGGCGAAGGCCCGGCTGCAACCTTTCGCGCGGAATGCGCGACACTCTCGGCCGAGGGCGATGCCATGGCCATCCCGGGCTCGGACGGTTGGCTCTTTCTGCGCTCCGAACTACGCCACATCGGGGTGGGACAGTTCTGGGGCGAGGCCGCGCCCAAAGTCTCCAAAGCGAATTCTCCCGACAAGGCCGATCCGCTGCCCGCGATCATCGATTTCAACGAGCAACTGAAGAAGGCCGGGATCACCCTCATCCTGATGCCGGTTCCGTGCAAGGCCCTCGTTCATCCGGAGAAACTCGGCGGCCCGGCCGAGGGACGGATCGACGCTGTGCACCAGGAGTTCTATAAGGAGCTCGCCGCCAAGGGCGTGATGGTGCTCGATTTGGCCGAGGCGTTCGCGAAAGAAAAGGCCAAGGAGCCCCTACTCTATTGCAAGACCGACACGCACTGGTCGCCCTACGCCTGCGAACTGGCCGCGAAGCTGGTCAAGGAGCGACTCGGCGCGCCCGCGTGGCTGGAGGCCAAGCCGGGCGCTTTCACAACTTCGGTCGAAACGCGGAACATCGTCGGCGACCTCACGGACGGTCAGGGTTCCGAGGATCTCCCGGTGCGGGTGGTGACCAGCGCGGACGGCTCCGAACTCACGGACAAGGCAAGCCCGGTCCTCCTGCTTGGCGACAGCCACACGCTCGTCTTCCATACTGGCCAGGAACTGCACGGCACGGGCGCCGGCCTCGCCGACCAGCTCGCGGCCGAACTCGGCATCGCTGTGGATGTGATCGGCGTGCGCGGCTCAGGCGCCACGCCGGCCCGCGTCAATCTGCTGCGCCGCGCCAAGGCGGATTCCACCTACCTCGCGGGCAAGCAGGCGGTCGTCTGGTGCTTCACGGCGCGCGAGTTCACCGAGAGTTCCGGCTGGTCGCTCGTGCCGGTCCCGGCGACAACCCCCTAACCCTCAGGAGCCTATTCTCATGCTGCTCAATCACGGACTTTGGTACACACGGCCTGGCTTCGAGCCCACCTGCCTTCCCTTGGGTTTACTGCATCGAGCGCGGACCCGCGAGATGATCTGCCCTGTCCTGAGCCAGCCAGATCCGGCCCGACACCTGGGGCCCTGCGGCTCAACGTTTCGCATGTGCGCCGCGCTGTTGGCCGGCCTCTTCTTCAGCGCCGCACGCACCCTTTACGCGGCGGATCCCGCCCCGCCAGCCGCCCTCGCGTCTCCCGCGCCGCAGGCGGAAGGCGAGCCGTCCGCCGCCCCGGCCACGGGCTACTTCACGCATCCCGCCTTCCTTGAGCACCGGACCGGCGAGGGCCACCCCGAGCGTCCGGAACGGCTGGTGGCCATCGAGACCGAACTACGCAAGCAGGGCCTCTGGGACCGCCTGGCGCATCCCCTACCCGCGCCGGCGTCCACGGATACCATCGGCCTCGTCCACGGTGCGGACTACATCGCCAATGCCCGCAAGGATATCGCGGCCGGCCGCGGCGTGCTCACCACCGGCGACACCTCGGTCTCGCCGGGAAGCTGGGAAGCCGCCATCCTCGCCGCCGGCGCGGTCTGCGACGCGGTGGACGCCGTTCTCACCGGGAAGCTGCGCAACGCCTTCTGCGCCGTACGCCCGCCCGGCCACCACGCCACGCCGGACCGGGGCATGGGCTTTTGTGTGTTCAACAATGTGGCCGTCGGCGCCCGGCACGCGCTGCGCGCCCGCGGCCTCGAGCGGGTCATGGTCATTGACTGGGATGTGCATCACGGCAACGGCACCCAGGATGCTTTCTGGACCGACGGGGCTGTCCTGCAGTTCCACACCCAGGAGCGGGATATCTACCCCGGCAGCGGCCAGGCGGACGAGCGGGGCGCGGGCGCGGCCGAAGGGCGCATCCTGAATTTCCCGCTCGAACGCGGTAGCGGCATCGCGGTCTTCGAGAAGCTCTATACCGAACACCTCGCGCCCGCGGCGCGGGCGTTCAAGCCACAGCTGATCCTGATCTCGGCCGGATATGACTCCCACGCCGACGATCCTCTCGGCGGGCTAGGACTGCGGACCGAGGACTACGGCCATCTGACGCGGATCGTCCTCAATCTGGCCGACGAACTGTGCCAGGGACGGGTGGTGATCGCACTCGAAGGCGGCTACAACCTGAACGCCCTCGGCGCGTCCGCGGCCGCCACGGTCGCCGAACTCGAAGCCCGCGGACGCCAGGCCCGCCCCACGCCCATCAGCCCGATAAATACTCCGGAAAAATAACCCAAGGAAAATTCCCGATGAAGCTCTCGCCCCTGCTCACCGATCATGCCGTCGTGCAGCGCCACCAGTCCATCCCCGTCTGGGGTTGGACAGACCGGCCCCGCACGCGCATCAAGGCCGGGCTGGGCCCCACCAGGGCGGAGGGGATTTCGGGCGACGACGGCCGCTTCCTGCTGCGCTTGCCGGAACTGCCGGCCGGCGGTCCACACACACTGACGGTGGAAAGCCTTGACGGGGCCGAGCGCATCGAGGTGCGGGACATCCTGATTGGCGAGGTCTGGCTCGCCTCCGGCCAGTCCAACATGGAATGGTCGATGGAGTCCTCGGGATACACCGCGGAGATCGCCGCCGCCAAGCCGAACCAAATCCGCATGATCAAGGTCGCCAACCGCGCCGACCTGGCCCCGCAGTCAACGGTGAAAGGCGAGTGGCAGGTCGCCACGCCGCAGACCTTCAACAACTTCTCCGCCGTGGCAAACTTCTTCGCGCAGCGACTGCAGAACGAGCTTGGCGTGCCGTGCGGCATCATCAACGCGAGCTGGGGCGGCACCTTCATCGAGACATGGATCAGCCGGGAGCGACTGCTGCGAAATCAAAACCAGCGTGTGCGTGACTGGGTGCTGGACTACGAGGCTCTCGCGAACAGCGCGGCGAGCTGGGAGAACCGCAGTCTGGAACTGATCCTGCCCGCCGATCCCGGCAATCATGGGGTGGAGAAAGGCT
>JAQCIA010000121.1 GCA_027620105.1 Verrucomicrobiota bacterium
CATTGTTGACGATGTAGGTATCAAGATACATTTGCGACTTGCTGATGTCGAAGGCGACGAGATCCGACCAGGCGGTCTCCCCCCTGTTGATGCTCACGCCGTTGGCGCCGCCGAACCACAGCCGCGTCATCGTGCCCGGGACAGCGTCCATGGTGTTCGTCGCATCCGCCACGGCGATAAAGGCACCATCGATGCGCAGGTTTCCATTGGTTCCCGCGCAAAACAGCACCCGGCAACGGCCGCCGTTGCTCAGAATGAATCCGCTTTCGTCAATGTCCTTGCCCCGCAATAGGACGCGGACCGCGCTGCCCTTGAGGTTGTCGAAGTCGTCCTGACTGCCACTCGGGTCCGCCGTTTGTGCGGTTGCTGACCAGTTTGTGATGTTCCCGTCGAGCTGTAGAACAAAGTCGGACGGCGTGAGTGATGTGTCAAATAAGACCGTCGTGTCCTCGTGTGTTTCGCCGGTTGCGCGAAAGTTGGTTTCCTCCCAGCGATCACTCGCCATGGTCAGCGTGAAGGAGCGGTTGATTGCGGTGGAAGGAAATGACAGGTGGTAATTGCCGCTCCAGGAACCGGCGCTCATGTACACATTCGTTGGGATCGTGGCGCCGGACACTGCGGTTGCGGGCAACTGTGCCTCGGCCTCGCGGATGCTGGCGGATGGGGACATGAACAGGGTGTCCACGCCCATCTTGTAACTGGAGGATGAAGGGTTCTTACCGACGATGCGGAATTGCAGGGTGTGGTTCCCGTTGCTCAACACGGCGGTTCCGAGCACATCACCCAGGCTGCGCTCCGTGACCGGGGCGTACCCATCAAAGGTGGAACTTTGGGGCTTCACATTCCAGGAGAACAGATTCTCGAAGATGACTTCCGTCGTTGCGTTGGTGGATCCGTAGGTGGCCGAGGCATTGCCAACAATCGCAACACTGTTCAACTGGGCCTGCGTCTGGGTTACGGTGAGGCTGCTGTCTCGCGGGTCAATCGTGGTCTTGCGCAACTGCGACGGGTTGCCTGACCAGACGTGATAAATCACGGTCTGGTCCCAAATGATCTTGCCACTGGAATCGATATCGACTGCGCCGTCGCCGTCATCGTCCCGCGCGCGCGGCATACTCAAGGCCGTATATGGGCCGGCCCCCGACGGGAAATAAAAGATCTTTTCCAGTGCAGTCAGGCGCAGGTCGCGCTTGATCTTTTCAATGGAGGCCTGGACCGCGATGTCCAATGCATCCTGTATGCCGCTCCGGCTCGATTCCGACCAGATGTAGAGATATCCAGTCATGCCGAGCGAAATGGCGACCACCAGAATGGCGGTTGAAATGACCATTTCAGTCAGCGTGAATCCTGCCTGCTTGTCTGTTTGCGCGTGCATGATATCCGTGTCAGGGTCCAACGATGTCGGCCACGTAGGAGCGGATGTCTTCGACGCCGGGTACGAAGGACCATGTATCGCGATTTCGAATTTCCACGGTGACTCGAATCTCTTTCAAGTTGAAGGTCATGTTACTGAGCGTCGTTGTGCGGCGATAGTCGCCAGAGGCAGTCAACGTGCCTTGGCTGTTCATCAGGACGTTATTCTCGGCAAACAGCGCGAGTTGCGAGAATCCGAAGCTCTTTGCACGTTCGATGCGATTTTTGGCGAGATTGATGGCCACGTAGTGATCGCGCGCACGGTCGCTGGCTTCGCGCGCGATCATGGCGAGGCTGCACATGCCGGCAATAGCGGCAGAGAACATAAACAGGGCGATCATCACTTCGACGAGCCCGACGCCGGCGCGTGAACGCTGTTTGGATCGCTGTATGCTGGTTGTCTGCATGGTCATGTGGCCGCTCTGGCGGTTCCTTTCCCTAGATGAACAGCAGACATTATGCCAGACGGCGAGGGAGATGGGGATTTGTAAAGGTTGTGGCAAATCGTTTACTAATCGCCCTCGGACGTGGCGGAATTCATGCTGTCAACTGGCATGCCGTATGCTAAACAAGACTGACGGTTCTCAATCGCGCAAGATTGGTACACAAAGTGCCCAAATATGTTACATCGTGTGACACAAATTGTGTCAGTCCTGAGGTGTCATCGGGGCCGTTACGGCGGAATCGTCGTGGCTTTTCCATGCTTGAGATCATGATTGTGCTTGGAGCAATTGGCCTGCTCTCTCTCATCGCCATTCCAAGTTACAAGAAGGCACGCGATCGCTCGCGGGCGGAAACCGCGAAGGGCGAACTGCAATTAATCGCGGCCGCCGTGCGGCAGTTGACTTGGGACACGGGCAAGTGGCCGAGCGGCCAGCCGCTGGCGACTCCGGGTTCGGCTGAGACGTGGGATCTGGTTCCGAATAGTGCCGGGCTGCTGGGCGCCACGGCGACGTTTACGTCTGCTGGTTGGCGCGGGCCTTACCTCCGAACGATCACGAAGGATCCCTGGGGAAACCCTTATTTCTTCGATCCCGACTTTAGAATCAGCGGCACGGATCGCATCGTGGTTGGGTCGTTCGGCCCCAACGGCGTTGGGCGCAATCTCTACGACAGTGACGATATCTACGTGTTGCTGCGGTGATCTGCGTCATCGCCGCGGTCCGGCATCGCGCTAGCGGCAACTGCAGCAAATGCTCTGGTAGGATGCGTCCGGTCAGTGGTATGGTGTCGGCATCTTCGCGATACCCGTATCATGAGCAGGACTTCCAACCCGTTCCGCCAAGCGCTGCTGACGCGTACATTGACCCTGGGTTCCTGGATTCAGATCGGACACCCCGCCTCCGCCGAACTCCTGTCGGGCGCGGGCTGTGATTGGGTGGCCATCGATTGTGAGCACACGGACATCGGCATTGAAAGTTTTGGGCGCACGATTCGCGGCATGCGCGGCGCCTGTGTGCCGGTTGCCCGCGTGCGGGAGAATGACCGGTTGGCCATTCGGCAGGTTCTCGACTTGGGCGCGCGCGGCGTCATCGTGCCGCTGATCAATTCCGCCGCCGCAGCGGAAGATGCGGTGCAGTCAGCCAAATATCCGCCGCGCGGGCAGCGCGGTTATGCTTTCTGCCTCGCCAACCAGCACGGACAGCAGTTCGATACCTATGTGAATGCCGCGAATGCGGACATTGCTGTCGTGGTCATGATCGAGTCGCGTGCCGGTGTGGAGCAGATCGATGCCATCCTGGCGGTGGACGGGGTGGATGGTGCATTTGTTGGTCCCTACGACTTAAGCGGATCACTGGGCGTGCCGGGCAAGGTTGACGATCCGGCGGTACAGGCGGCGTGCGCGCGCGTGGCAGCGGCCGGTCGTGAGCACGGCAAAGCGGTGGGGCTGCACGTGGTGCGGCCATCACCGGATGCCATTCGCCGCGCCCGGGAAGCTGGATTTTCGTTCCTCGCGCTGGGCATGGATACGGTCTTTATTGACGAAGGTGTCCGGCAGGCGCTCCGCACCGCGCGTGACTCCTGATCGATTTCGCGCACTTCTGTCCCTCCCATTCCGATTGCTTGCGCCCGATGTTGGCGCTAAGATGCGCCAGAATGTCGCGTTATCGGTCGTCCTGAATATCTGGTAACTTGTTGTGAAATCTGCATTTGTGGAAAAACTTCTGGGGCGGCTTGATCGGCTTGATCCCGAAAGTTTGCAAACCCAGTTTATGCGGATTGTGCAGGAGCGCGGGTTGCTGGAAACCATTTTTCAGTCCATCCAGGAAGGGATCATCGTGGTGGACCGGGAAAGCCGATTGAAATACGCCAATCGGGCGGCGGAAACGCTAGTTGGCGTCGCGTTTGAAAAGTTCGAAGGGAAGCCGATCGCGCGCGCCATGCGTGACATCGATTGGGATCAGATCCTGGATACCACGGGCGGCGCGTGGACACGCCTGGTCAGCCGCGAACTGGAAGTGACTTATCCGCAGCATCGCTTTGTGAGCATCTACGCGGTGCCGCTGACGGGGGAGGGTAAGGATGGTGGCGGCGCGGTGATCATCCTGCGCGATGTCTCGCACGAACGCCAGCAGGAGGCGGACCTGGTGGAATCGGAGCGCTTGAACGCCGTGAAACTCCTGGCCGCCGGCGTTGCGCACGAGATTGGCAATCCGCTGAACGCGTTGAACATTCATCTCCAGCTGCTGCATCGCGAAATCCGCGGGCTGCCGGACGAGAAGCAGGCCGCACTGCGCGAACTGGTGGAAGTCGCCCGCGCGGAAACGCAGCGTCTGGATCTGATCATTACCCAATTCCTACGCGCGATTCGTCCCGCACCACCCGATCTCGCGCCAGCGTCCATCGAGCAACTCTTGAAGGAAACGCTGGTCGTGATGCGGCCGGAGATTCTGAACCGGAAAATTGAGGTCCACTTGGAACAGGCCGACGGACTGCCGCAGGTTCCCGTAGATCGCGACCAGATCAAGCAGGTGTGTTTCAACGTGATCAAGAACGCCATTCAGGCCATGTCGGACGGTGGCCGGCTCGGCATCGCGCTGTCGGTGTCCGACCGTCATTTGATCATGGCGTTTCAGGACACGGGAACGGGCATTCGGCCCGAGGATTTCGGGCGGGTGTTTGAACCGTACCACACGACGAAGCCCGACGGATCGGGCTTGGGGTTGATGATTGTGCAACGGATTGTGCAGGACCACGGCGGGCAGATCGAATTGCAGAGCAAACCGGGTGAGGGGACGCGCTTCACGGTGTTGCTGCCGCTGGCGGAGCGGCGTGTGCGCATGCTGAACGCCTCCGGTCCGCGCGCTGGCACGGTCGGCGAAGCTTCGGATGGAGCGGAATCTTCATGAAAGACGCACGCACCACCATTCTGGTTGTGGATGATGACAAACATACGCGCGACGGTTTGCAACGCGCACTGCAGACGACGTATGACGTGCGCCTTGCCGAGAGCGGTGAGCGTGCGCTGGAGCTCGTGAATGCGGGAGACATCGACATCCTCTTGAGCGACATCCGCATGCCGGGCATGGACGGGCTGACCTTGTTGCAGCGCGCCTTGGCACGCCACCCGCACCTGGTTTGCATTCTGCTCACGGCATACGGCAGCATCGAGCAGGCCGTGGAGGCCATGAAGCGCGGGGCGCATGATTTCCTGATCAAACCGGTGAATCTGGATCATCTGGAGCTGCTGTTGAAACGCGCGGTGCGCGCCCGTGCAATGGAGAGCGAGAATGCCCAGCTGCAGGAACAGCTGGATGACAAATACGGCATGGAGAACATCGTTGGCAGCGCACCCGCCATGCGCCAGATGTTCGACATCATTCGCCAGGCGGCACCCACGCAGGCGACCGTGCTGCTGCAGGGCGAGAGTGGTACCGGCAAGGAGTTGGTGGCCCACGCCCTTCACCGGCTCAGCACCCGCGCGCGCGGTCCCTTTGTGGCCGTGCATTGCGCATCCTTGGCGGCGAGTCTGCTGGAGAGCGAATTGTTTGGGCACGAGAAGGGGGCCTTCACCGGTGCCGTCGCCCGTCGGCGCGGGCGTTTCGAAATGGCCGACGGCGGCACCCTGTTTCTCGACGAGATTTCTGAAATCGAGATGTCGGTTCAGGTGAAGCTGCTGCGCGTCCTTGAGGAGCGGCGGTTTGAACGTGTTGGCGGCGACGATACGCAGGAGGTCGACATCCGCCTGATCGCCGCGACGAATCGGGATTTAAAGGCCCGCGTGGCCGAGGGAAAATTTCGTGAGGATCTGTTTTTTCGACTGGATGTGATCAGCATGACGCTGCCCCCCCTGCGCGATCGCATTGAGGACGTGCCCCTACTGTGCGACGGGTTCGTGCGCGAATTCAGCGCGAAGAATGAAAAACCGATCGAAGGCATCACGCCGGATGCCGTCAATCTGCTCATGGCATATGCCTGGCCGGGAAACGTGCGTGAACTGCGCAACACGATCGAAAAAATGGTGGTGCTGGCGCGCGGGCCAAAATTGACGCCACGCGACGTGCCGCAGGCCATTCGCGATGCCGCCCAGGCGCGCGGGGATCGCGGCGTGGATGTGCGCGTGGCATCGAGTGGAGACATGCCGGATTCGCTGGCCGGTGCGGAGCGGGCCATGATTGCCCGGGCGCTGCGCAAGCACGGCGATAACCGGACAAAGGCGGCGGAGGAGTTGGGAATCAGTCGCCGGACCTTGCATCGGAAATTGCGCGAATACCGTCAGGAGCAGGGCTCGCACGTTGAAGACGCGACGAGCGGCGACGGGGACTAGGGACAGCGGCGATGGACGCACAGACCGGCATTCAAAATCTGGTGTACAGCCTTGGTGAGGGCTGGGGGCGGGCCGCCATGCGGATTTTCATCGCCTCCACCTGCCTCCTGCTGGTGTTTCTCCTGTATGCGGCGCACCAGTTCGGTGGTCTGCGCGATGCCAAAAGCATGGAGTTCGCGCAGCTCGCGCAGAATCTGGCCGACGGACGTGGATTCGTGACCCATTGTCTGCGACCGGTTGATCTCGGGGTCCTCGCGCGTGCGG
>JAQCIA010000122.1 GCA_027620105.1 Verrucomicrobiota bacterium
ATCGAGGACTTCGCGCGCGGCGTGATCGCGGTGGGGCCGATCTTGCTCTATGTGACGCTCATCGTCTTCCTGCTCTTTTCCGCCATCCGCATGTTGGAGTCGCAGCGATGGCGCTAGATCCTCAAGCCACACCGCCCACGCCCTCCGCGCGACCGGATCCGGCCTCTGAAGCGGCGCAGGATCGCCGCGCAGGACGGGAAGCCGTCCGGCGCCAGCGTCGCCGGCGCACGGCATCCGGCGCCAACGTCACCATTTCCATTGCACTGGCGTTCATTCTGCTCGTGATGCTGAATCACGGCGCCTACCGCCATTTCCCGGAACGTTGGGACATCAGTTCGCTGCGCTACTACGCGTTGTCGCCGAAGACCTTGAACATGCTCGAAGGGGTGCGCGGCGAGATCAAGTGCATCACGCTCTTTCAGGCAGACATGTCGCTGGGCGACGAGATGCGCCGGTTGCTTGAGGAATACGTGTATGAAGCGCAGCGCATCGGGGGGTTGAAGATCACGCTAGAATCGGTCGATCCGGATCGCGACCTGGTGCGCACGCGTGAGCTGACGGTGCAGTATGATGTCAGCGAGGCAAATGGGGTGATTGTGGCGATGGATGGCCGCTACCGCATCGTCACCGAGAAGCACCTGGTGGACTACGAGCGCGTGGTGGATAGCAGCCAAATGGCCAGTGGCCATATGCGCGTGGACAAGAAAAGGCGAGGATTTCTGGGCGAGCAGGTGATTTCCTCGTCCATTCAGAGTCTGGCCGAGGAACGACGCCCGCTCGTGTATGTTCTGACGGGCCACGGTGAACGCAACATCGAAGAATTCAGCAGTGCCTCCGGGTACGCCACGGTGGCGCGCACGCTGCGGCGTGACAATATTGAGCTGCGGCCGTTGTTGCTCGCGGAAACGCGTACAGTGCCGGAGGATTGCAGCGCGCTGGTGATTGCTGGACCGGAGCGGCGACTGGCCGAAGGCGAAGCGGCATTGATCGGGGAGTACCTGGAGCGCAGCGGTCGGTTGCTCCTGCTGACCGATCCGGGAACGCAGTCCGGTCTGGAGCCCATGCTGGAAACATGGGGTGTCCACTTATCGCGCGACCGGGTGGTTGGGTTGACGTTGACGGGCCGCGAGCTGTTCGTGCGCGACTATGGGGCGCATCCCATTACGGCGCCGCTGGACGGCATGGTGACCATGTTTCTGGATCCGCGATCGGTCGAGCCCGTTGTCGATGAGGCGGACGCCAAGGGGCTGCCAGCGGATCGACCGCGTGTGACCAAGCTGGCGTACACGCAGGATGGCTGGGCCGAATTCAACTTCACGCAGAGTCCGCCCCGTTTCGAAGCGGACACAGATCGCGCGGCGCCGGTTGCGGTGGCCGTTGCGGTGGAGCGTGGGGCGGCGGATGGCATACAGATGGAGTTGCGGCCGACGCGCATGGTGGTGATTGGCGATTCCGATTTCGTGGCCAATGGGGCCTTGCAGAATGGCGTGGGCGCTAACATTGATCTTTTCATGAACGCCGTGAACTGGCTGGTGACGCGCGAGCAATTGCTGGCCATCGGGGCAAAGTCACCCATTGATCTCCGGCTGGAGATGAATGACCAGCAGTCCCGGATCGCATTTTTCCTGCTGGTTTTGGCGTTGCCATCGGCCGTGGCCATCTTTGGCGTCGCCGTGTGGTGGAACCGTCGGCGCTAATCCACGTCTGGAGACGTATGAAGCTGCGAACCACGTTGGTCCTGTTTATCGCCGTGCTCGTTGTGGGCGCGGCGTTGTGGGTGTCTGACCGCAATCGGCGCACGGAACGCGACAACGTCCAGCTGGGGAGTCCGCTGGTGACGTGGCAGCCGAATGGTGTCATCGGCCTGGAACTCGAAGCGGAGGGGCTTCAGCTCGTCCTGCGCAAACAGGACGGACAGTGGTTTTTGCAGTCACCGGTGCGCGCGCGCGCGGATGGCGGACAGGTTGAACGGATCCTGAGTGTGCTTGAGGCGCTGACGCGCGAAGAAATCGTCACACCGTTGCAGCGTACGCAGCGTGGTCTGGCGCTGTCGGATTACGGTCTGGAGGAGCCACGGGCGCGCTGGATGATCGTTGAGGAAGGGCGTCGCCAGGAATTGGAAGTCGGCATTGATGCACCGCTGGGCGCGCTCACGTATGTGCGGCTTGGGCGGGGTCGCGACGTAATTGCGACGGCCAAGGTGCTCGGCCAGCTGGTCCCGACATCGGTGAACGCGCTGCGGGACGCGCGCATCCTGAGTGGGACGCCGGAACGCGTGTCGCGGATTGAGTTGCACCGGGCGGGGCGCAGTTTTGTGCGACTGGCGCGACAGGATGGCATCTGGCTGCTGCGGCAACCGGTGGAAGGGCGTGCGGATGCGGGGCTCGTGCAAGCCTTGATTGATCAGTTGTTTACGTTGCGTGCGGAGACTTTTGTGACGGACGGGGCGCAGGAGTTGCCCTTGCAGCCGGCGATTGCGGCGCCGCCACCGGCGGGCGTACCGGATGGGGTGCCCCTGGTCGAGGCCGATCCGCGCCTCGAAAAATACGGACTGGCGGAGGATGAAGCGGCCGCGCGTATCCAGGTCTGGATGGACGGCGATCTGGTTGCGTATGAGCTGGTGATCGGCAAGCCGGCAGGCGAAGCGGATGGCTCGGTGTACGCAGCGCGCCGCGATGTGGACGCGATCTATACCATTCAGGCGGCGCAACTGGATTGGCTGACCGTGAGCGAGGAAGTCCTGCGGGAGCGCGATGTTTTTGGCCTGGCTCCTTCCGCGATTACGTCCGTGCGTTTGCGCCAGGGCGAGCGCAAGTTGGAACTGGCGCGCGACACCACGGGTGTCTGGAGCATGGTTGATCCGTGGCAGGGAGCGGCCGATCAGCAGGCGGTCAGTGATCTGATGCAGGGGGTCATGCAGTGGCAGACGGAGGCGTTTGTCGACGGTCCGGAAACAAATGCGGCGCTGCATGCGCTGACGAACATTTTCTGCACCTTGTGGCTGGGCACGGCGCGGGTGGCCGCCGGGGTGATTGATCCAACGGTCCGTGCCTGGGACGGTGATGGCGATTCCCTGCGCATCGCCCGGGTCACCGGCGTGGTGCAGACCGTCTACGCGCGCTTCGATTCGTCGCCAGAATTGCTGCGGTTGTCGCCCATCGCGCTGCAGGCACTGGGAACGGATCCACTGGACCCGTTGCTGTATCGTGACCGCATCATGTTGTCTGTCCCCGCGGATGACGTGCAGCGGATGACGCTGACGAAAGGCGCGATCACGCAGACGGTGACGCGGGTTGATGGTCCCTGGCGAGCCACGCCGGAGACGAACGAGGTGGCGCGCGCCGTCATTGAGGACACGTTGTTTTTTGTTTCGAATTTGCGGGCCTTGCGCGCCGTGGCCATCAATTCGACGAACGCGGCGGCGTATGGATTGGATGGCGGAGCCACGACGTTGACGCTGGGGCTCAAAGGTGAGCAGGGTATTCTTAAAACCATTGTGCTGGGAGCTCCGGCGGGTGCCGAAGGCCGTTACGCGATGGTCAAAGGCCAGGATGTGGTCTTTACGCTTACGAATGCGGTGGTGGAGTTGCTGGCGCGCAATTTGTATGCACCGCCATGACCTGTGCGGGGGCGACGGCACGACGCGGCTGTGATTGAGTCACAACGCCACTGCAGTCCGCATCAGCGCTTGCGGGAAGGGTGTCGATGAGCGATCCAACAACACGTACGCCGAGGCGGCGGCTCCGACGGGCGATCATTCACGTGGTGGATTCCGTGATCGTGATTCTCGTGCTGATCGGACTCTACGTGGCCTGGGTGGGCATTCCCAACTGGATGGTGCGACGCTGTCTGATGCCATCCGCGCAGCAGGCCTATGCGCTTGATGTGGGGCGCGTGCGTTTCAGTCCTTTGCGTGGATTTCTGGCGGATGACGTGCGCATCTTTCCGCGTCGGCAGATTGGGCCGGCCTTGCTGGAGGCGCGCCGGGTGGAGGCCAGCGCCAGCGTGCTCGACGCGATTATGGGACGGCCCATGTTGTCCGGGCTGGTGATTCAGAATGGACTGATCCGACCGGGCATGCTGCAGCGGGACAAGGGCGATGCCAAGGCTGGTGAGGCGGGGGCGGTGGATCTTGCAATTCGGCTGGTCCTCAAGGGTGTGGAAGTGCAGGGCATCTGGGTCAACGCGCTGGAAGGTGACCTGACCGTGGACGGTGATGCCTGGCGCCTGGAGAATGCCTATGGGGCGCTGCAGCACCGTACGCAATCCCTTGAGGTGCGTGGCAGTATCGCCCAAGACCGCAGCGGTGATCTGAGTGGGCGTGGATCGGCGGACGGTGATCCGGCGGTGCTGGTTCCGGTATTTGATGCATTCCGAATCCGGATTGGGAGCAAGATCATTCAGAACTTCGCATTCCCGGATACGTTGCCAAGGGGCGAATGGTCGTTTTTGATACCGGGCGGGGCTGCCTACAACTCCGAGGTGCGCTTCCAACTCTGGATGGAGAATCCGGTCTATCGCGGCGTAGACGCCTTGCGCGCGGATGTGACTGTGCAACTCATCTGGGCGAACAGCAATCTGACTGCCGATATTCGCCCCATGCTGATTGTGCGGGACGAAGGTGTGGCGCGGGGCGGACTGACCATTTATGAGCGGCCCAGGGCGAAAACACGTGTACTCGATTTTGAGGTGGTTTCCGGCATTGATCCCGTGGCGGGGGCACAGATGGTGGGGGTCTGGACCAATGTCGTGCGCACCAGTTTTCGCTTTCAGCCCCCGTACAAACTGGCGGGCAGCGGCAGCGTCGATCTGCGCGATCCGAAACAAGCCACGCTAGATGCCGATCTTTTTTTCGGCCTGCTGGAGCGGGGCGGGCAACCGTTTCGTGACTGCGCGTTTCATTACCAGTTGATGGGCTCAACGAGTACCATCGACAACGTGCAAGCGACCTGGTTTGGCGGTGCCTTGCAGGGGCGCATGGAGTTGCGCCCGGTTGTGAATGGGACGACGAACACCCAGTTCCGCATGGCAATGAATGTCGTCGACGCCAACTTCGATCAAGTGGCGGGCACATTGCTGGGTGGGGGGGGCGATGCATATTCGGGAGCCCTGACCGGCAGCATCGCGCTCGATGGGGTGAGCGGCACGCAATACACCGACAGCTTGCGCGGCAGCGGTGAGCTCAGCATTCGCAAAGGGCGCATCTTTCTGTTGCCGGTTTTTGGCGGGCTTTCCGATTACCTCGCGCGCACGATTCCGGGGGGCAACATGTTGATCGGCCAGTCCGACGTGCGGACGGCGTTTACCATCGATCGTGGACGCATGCGGACGGAGCGGTTGCAGGTGGATGGGGATGTGCTGAGTTTGCGGGGAAAGGGGAGCACGGGGTTTGACGGTACGATGGACTTTGAATTCCAACTCACGTTCCTGAAGAGCCACACGCTACTGGCGAAAGTGGTCCGGGTTCCCACGTATGTGTTCAGCAAGCTGTTCGAGTTTCGTCTGACGGGCACGCGGCGCGAACCGCAGTGGTATCCGATCAATTTCTCGAAAGAGTTGTGGCAGAAACGGGATTCGGAGAGTAAGAAGGGCGGCTCCACAGTAACGAATAATGTGGTGATGCCGGTGTGGGACGAGACGTGGTGAGGGGCAGCGCGTCGGTCAGCGATGGGCCGGCACGGATGGGAAGCGGATGAATGGTCTGAACATGATCACGGTGTTGCTGGGTGGCGTCTTCACGGCGGCGGGGCTGATCGGGCTTGGTGCGCCGGCGCTGGCGCGGCGTTTGTTACTGGGCTTTCCGCGGAGTCGGACGATGCGCTGGGTGCTGACTGCGATTGTCCTGGGATGGTGCGGGCATCTCCTTTATCACGGGCCACTTGGATTTCTGGAGCCCTACCGGGTGTGGCTGCTGCTGTTGGTTCCGCTGGCGGTGGTGCTGCTGTGCTGTTACGTGGATGAGTTGCTGGCCGCCCGTGCACTGGGTGGCCTATTGATTCTGGTGCCTGCACCGATGCTCGATGCCGCGCGCTGGGAGCCGTCGCTTTGGCGCTATGCGCCGATTCTGCTGGCATACGTGATGGTTGTGGTGGGGGCCTGGCTGGTGGCGGCGCCTTATGTGTTTCGGAAGGCTGTTGAGCGTCTGGCGCCATCGGAGGCGGCTTGCCGGCGGGCGGCGATGGCGAGTCTGGTTCTTGGGGTGGGGATGGGTGCGCTGGGGCTATGCGTTGTTTAGCCCGCTTCTGGCCGAGCAGCGCATCGAAGTTTTTGTCGGGTGGCAAACCGAGTTCGATGGCGCGGCGGTACTGGGTGTGCGCCTCGATGTGGTTGGTTGGGCTCAAGACCATCAGGACGCGGGCGAGGTTATAGTAACCTTCCGGTCCGGCGTCGTTCAGGGCAATCGCGCGTTGGGCAGCCTGCAGTGCCCGCTCCGGATCT
>JAQCIA010000123.1 GCA_027620105.1 Verrucomicrobiota bacterium
GCGGGAACAACGGCTGGAGCTCGCTAATCACCTTTCAGGGCTTCGTCGGCTTCTGGATCAAGATTCCCGATTCCGCGCCACTGGCATCCTACGATGTCGTTATGAAAGGGCAGGTTCCGTTGGGGAGCACCTCCTCAAATGTCGTTGCCGGCGGCCTGAACATGCTCGGCTTTCCCTACACAGCCGACGTCGTGTTCAGCAACACGGCCTTGTTCGCGAACTCGCAAGTCGGTGACCAGTTGGTACTCTGGAACCCAGCAACATCAAATTATTCAGGTGGGCAGTATGTGAAGGCTGGTTTCGGTGCCAATCCTTGGGGCGCAGGCAGCAGCGTGGTTCTGAAGCAGGGCGTTGGGTTCTGGTACGCGTCCAACACGAATGTTCCGAAGCTGTATGTCGAAGGCCGGCCTTACTCGGGTAACTGATCACAAGCAGGTGGATGACAGGATCAACAGGATCAAAGGAGCGCGAACGCGAATGAATGTAACGAAAATCACGACGGCGATTGCAGCAATGCTTACTGCAGCCTCAATGGCCTCTGCCTATCCGATCAGCTTGGGTATTTTTGCAACACAGGGCATCTGGTTGGACGCTGGTCTGACGCAACTGCTGCCCGCTGGCGCGTTCTACCAGGTCTATTGGTCGGCGGATGCAGCCTACGGTACGACACCCATCGGAGAGACAGATGCCAACCTGACGGCGGACGGGGTGACGCCAGCGTCGTTTGGTGACTATGTACTCTTTACGGGAAACACGACGACCGACGGTGGTTGGAATGCCGTGGCGAATACCGGTTCACAGTTCAACTCGGACGTGGGAGGGAGCACGATCTCCGACGGATTCGTCTATGTCAACGTCTATGAGGATGGCACGCCCGGCGTTGGCGACTCGTACGTAAGGAGCGCAATTTTCGGTCCTCCAATCCCGGTCTGGGGTGACGCGGGTGCGCAACTGCCTCCTCCGCCGGACCTGATCGATGTAGCCCCGGGTGTGGGTATTTCCATGGCGAACGGATTTGTCGTCGTACCCGAGCCCGCCACGATGGCGCTGTTCGGTTTGGGCGCACTGACCTTGGCGCTACGTCGCCGCCGGAAGTAACTTACTCTGCATCGTAGCAGTTGATCTGTACGTCTTAACGCGAAGCTTGGAAGCCCCGATGGCAATGTCGGGGCTTCTGCTTTTTCCGGGAGCCCCGATTGTGTTTTGCAGCAGCTGTCTTCTTATCCTCGCAGTTACCGCCTGTGTGCTTCCATGCATGCAGGTAGGCGCCGCTGAAGAGACGCGCACATCTGCACTCAAGATTCGCATCATCGTTGACCCTGCCATCCCTCTTTCGTGGCACAGCCCGATCGCGGCGTTTGTGGAGGAGGCCATGTGGTCCGAGGTGCACATCATTAGTGCCACCAATGTTGCGGGCGAAACGTGCGTGCCTTGCGGCGAGATCGATACCGAGACAAATGGTGTAACCGTGGTTCTGTGCCCTGACGGACAGGCCGGCGAGGACGTCAACACAGGCATGGTGATGGACCCGGTGCGCCACTGCGGAACACTCCGAACTGGCTTACTTGAACCGCAAGGTGAGGACGTTGTTTCCGGCAGCGCCAAAACCGATGAGCTCTGGTTGACCAGGGTGCAGAAACAGACCGGGGCGGTAGTCGCACGGCTGATAGGGCTTACGGAATGCCCGTTCTGGCTCTGTGTGATCCACGCGGACGCCAGCATGGGCGATGTGGACTTTAAAGGGCGCGATCTATGCCCGCCCTGTCTTGATCTTTTGCGGCACCATCTTGGAATACCTGATTAGGACCGCAATTTAGAGGGGGCGATAGTGACGATGATTCCCCTTGGTTGCATACTCGTTTTCTTCTCCGGTTGCGCGGCGCTTGCATATGAGCTGATCTGGTTCCATCTTTCGCGAATTTTCGGCAACACGACGCAGGCCGCATCTGTGGTGTTGGCTGTGTGGATGGCAGGACTCGCGATCGGCGCATGCTGTGTTGCCGTTCGGACGTCGAAACCTTTGCGCCCCATGCGGGCGTTTGGTCTTCTGGAATTGGGTATAGCCAGCTGGTCGACCGCCCTGCCCTTTCTGTTGGCCGCAGCGCAAGCCTTGTATGTGGCCGTCGCACGGGCCTATCCCGATACGTACTGCGCAGCGCTCTTGCGCCCGATGCTGGCAGCTTTGATGCTCTTTCCACCCACCATCATGATGGGCGCGACGCTGCCCATATTGGCTTCTTCTCTTCGGGCGGATCAGCGCTTTGCACGACATTTCGGATTTCTCTATGGCGCGAATACGATTGGGGCTGTCGCAGGCATTCTGTTGTGCGGATTCCAGGGATTGCCCAACCTGGGGCTGCGCATCACCAACTTCGTGGCCGTCGGTCTAAGTGCAGGCGTTGGCATCGTCGCGCTGGTGGCGGATCGTCGGATCCGTTCGGAACCGATGCGCAGCACCGGCTTTTTTCAGCCAACTGTCGAGACCGGACGAGGCGTGCTGTACGTCACCGCGGTGCTATGGGGATTCCTCGCTCTTGCGTTGGAATTGGTGTGGTTTCGCGCGCTCATCCTCGTCATGGGATCGACGACCTATTCTTTTACGCCGCTCATGACGGCCACATTCCTCGCGGGAATCTCGCTCGGTGCGATTTTTTGGGGGCGAGCAGCGGATGCAGCCCGGCATCCCGCCACGCTGGCGCTCCTGTCCCTCCTGGGGCTCGCCACCTGGACGTGGGGGTCTGTCTGTCTATTGGCTTCGGCACCGGAATGGTATCTGCAGGTTTTGCTGCGCACGGATTTTTCATGGATGGGGTCGCTGCTCGCCAAGCTGCTGATCGCTACATTCTTTCTGGTGCCGCTGGCGGTCTGTTTTGGCATTGCGTTTACTGCGATCGTGAAGGCCCTCCAGTTGGCAGGGGCTGCCCCAGAGCGTGCGGCTGCCGGAGCCGGTCTGTACAACGGTATCGGGGCCGCCGGTGGCGCACTCGCGGGCGGCTTGTGTCTGCTGCCAGCGTTGGGGACTCGTGGTGCTCTGCCGTATTCGCGGTCATCACCGCCACGCTGCTAGCCTGGCGCGTCGAGATGGCGTCCCGCGCTCGTCTCCGTTTGGCCAGCCTGGCCGCGGGCATTATGGCCGTGCTGACCTGGTACACGCCGCGGTGGGATCCCCAGGTGATGACGGCCGGGGCGTACTTTGCGCCTTGGTCTTACGCAAGCGCCGCGGGGGTAAATCTGCGCGACCATGCTCAACGGGAGCGGTTGCTCTTTTTCCGTGAGGGCCGCACGGCCACCGTGTCGGTTGTCCAAACGCTGGACGAGCGGATCAACTTTTGCAGCGACGGCAAGGTTGAAGCGGATACGTCGCCGCGCAGCATGACGCTCCAGCGCCTGATCGCGCACCTGCCCATGCTGTGCCATCGCGCGCCGCAGCGGGCGCTGAATATCGGGCTCGGTGCGGGCGTAACGCTTGGCGCGTTGGCATGTCACCCGCTACAAACCCTGGATGTGGTGGAAATCGAGCCTGCCGTGACGAACGTGGTGCAGGTCTGGGCTCCGTGGAACCATGCCATCGGTACAAACCCGCTCGTCCGTTTGCACGTTAATGATGGGCGCAACCACCTCCTGTTGACCACCGGTCGGTTCGATGTGATCACATCGGATCCATTTGAGCCGGTTGTCGCGGGTGCCGCCAGTCTATACACGGTCGAGCACTTTCAATTGGCGCGGCAGCGCCTGCGGCCGGGTGGAATCATGGCGCAGTTTCTCCCGCTCTATGAACTTTCCAACGCCGATGTGGGCATGCTGCTGCGTTCCTTCGCGACGGCCTTTCCACATGCCGCCGTATTCTTTACCGGGTACGACACCATCCTGCTGGGGTTCACGGAGGGGGCAGGCATTGACATGGAGGTGGTTGCACACAACTTCGGCCGCCCCGCCGTGGCGCAATCGCTCGCGGACGTGGGCGTGACGGAGCCGGGGCAGTTGCTCGAAATGCTGGTGCTTGAGCTTCAGCAGGGGGCGGAGGAACTTTCACCGGGCACCCTCAATACGGATGACCGGCCTTTGGTCGAGTTTTCGGCACCGCGCAGCGCCCTGGCCTATCAGCCAGATCGCAATCAGCGCGTGCTGCTGGAGGCATACGCTGTTGAACCGGATCTCACCCGATACAACCTTCCCGAGGCGTGGACTGCCAAGGTGCAGGCGGGGCGGGATGCCATGCGCCTGACGCTGGCCGCAAACTTACAGCGGGAGGGTGGGGATGCAAGGGGCGCTCTGGAACTCCTGTATGCGGCGTTACGCCGCTCGCCGGCGAATCCCATCACGCAAAACGAACTGACCGCCGCACTTGCCGGCGCGGCAAACGCCTTCCGCGTGCGTGGCGACGTCACCAACGCGGCGGTGTACTACCACCGTGCGCTTGAGATACAGCCAGATGATTTCTGGTCACTGTGTCACTTGGCGGGTTTCGCCATTGCCGACGGACAGTGGGGCGAGGCGGATCGTTTCCTCGCCCGCGGGCTGGCCGCGTATCCGGATGCACCGCTCCTGATCGCCATGCGGGGGCGTCTGGCCGGATCGCGTGGCAATATTGCTGGCGCGGAACGCGATCTGCGGGCGGCCCTTCTGCAATTGCCGCGTGATCCCGAGCTGTGGGATCAATACGCGTATGTGCTCGAGCACCAAGGGAACCACAAGGCTGCGGAACTTGCTCGCGCACATGCCGTGTCCGCACGCGATTAGCCGATGGGCCCATCCCGTGCCTGATCCGGACACACAGGGCCGTCGCGCGGCCTTTTGGATTGTTTCGTTTCAAGTGCTGATATATAAAGTTTCTTCATGGAAATGGCCCAAATGAACCGGCGGGATGTTGTCTTGGCGGTGGTTGCGGGTCTCGTGGCCTTTGTGGTGTACATGATCACCTTGGCCGTGGGTGCCTTCCCCGGGGACTTTTCCGTTATCCTCACCCAGAGCGCAGGTCTTTTCCCACGGCTGACCCCCGGCTACCCATTATGGTTCGGCCTGGCCCATTTGCTGAGAAGTCTACCCGTTTCCGATATCGCCGCTCCTTTCAACGTAGCGAGCGCTGCCTTCGGTGGAATCGCCGTTGGTCTGATGTGCCACGTGCTCAATAAAATGGTCCTCGCGTTGGTCCGGACCGACGAGGAGAACGAATGGCACGTGCGGATGGCGGGGCGGCTGGCCGGGGCGGGTGCGGCCCTCGCGCTTGCCTTCTGCATGCCATTTTGGGTGGTCGCCACGCGTAGCCATCTGGCGCCGTTCCATGTCGCGTATTTCCTGCTGGCCACGCATGTCTTTCTGTTGGCGGTAACCCAGCACAGGCGTTGGGCGGCAATTCTGTTTGGTTTTCTTTACGGCGTCGGCGTGGTTGAGGATCCGACGTTTGTCGTGTTCGGACTGCCGTTCGCCGTGGCCTATCTGGTCATGCTGTCGCGCCGCGAAGCGCTCGAACCGCGCCAGTGGTGGCCGCCGCTCGCGGCCTGTCTGCTCGGGCTTGGCCTTTACACCCTCGCCGCGTGGCAGTTCCTCGGATCAGCCGGCGCCACCCTGACCGATCAACACACGTTCTTCGGTGTCCTGTGGTCACTGTGGCGGAGCCAATGGCATTTCATTGCCCATAGTCTGCCCAGCCAAGGCTGGCTGGTGGTGGTGATGGTAACGATTCTCCCGGCTGCGATCGCCCTGCTCGTCAGCCGGCGGGCCCTGAATAACGAGCAAGATAGGACCTACTACATTCTGCATGTGGTGCTGACGGCGCTGGCCGCGATGGTCGCGCTCAACTTCTCGAACATACCCACACCCTGGCGGTTGCTTGGCTATCAGCGCCTGCTGATCATGCCCTATGTCCTGCAGGCGGCATTGTTCGGGTACCTGTTGGCCTATTGGTACCTCCTGCCCGCCCCCTGGCGCATCGCCAGTGGGGAACGACGTCTGGTGCGGCGCGCCGTAGGCCCGGTCCTCGCCGTCGTGGGAATCTCCCTCCTCGTCGTCTCCGCCTGTCGCAATTTCGCGAGTGCGGATGGGCGCCCCTCCGTCCTGCTGCGCGATTTCTCCACCGAAATTGTCCGTAGCCTGGCGGGTCGCACCTGGTTGGTCACGGATGGTACGCTGGACGCATCCCTGCTCGTGGAAGCCCGCCGTCAGGGCGTGGATCTGCGCCTGATCAACACAGCCGCCGAACAGAATCCGTTCATGCAGAAGTACGTGGCCGGGCAATTTCAGGACGCGCGCATGCGCAATCTGGCGCTCCTGAGTACGCGCGCGCTGCTTAACGAATGGTTGGAAAAGAAGCCCGAGGCCCTGAATCAGGTGGCCTTCATGACGGCCGCGGAGATTCTGGTCGGCGCCGGATTCCAATCCGTCCCGAATGGCGCGCTCTATCTCGGTCGGCGCGAGTCTCAGGAGTTTGACGCC
>JAQCIA010000124.1 GCA_027620105.1 Verrucomicrobiota bacterium
TTACGTTTTGGATGAGCCGACGATCGGGCTGCACATGGCGGATGTGGAGCGGCTGATTCGGGTACTGCAACGCCTGGTCAACGGCGGGAACACGGTGGTCGTGATTGAGCACGATCTGGATGTGATTGCGGAGGCGGACTGGGTTGTGGACCTGGGCCCGGACGGAGGAGCCGCCGGGGGGCGCGTGGTTGCCAGCGGGACACCGGCGCACGTGGCGAGTGCCGGCAGCAAGTCACACACGGCGGGCTTCCTCAGGGCATTCCTGCGCGATCGGCGTGGATGAGGTGCGTCAGGCGGGCGAACGCTTTACTGAGACGCTCGTGACGAGTTCGGGCTAGAGCTTGGGGTCGTTCGTGATGCGGACGACGGTTTTGTTGCGGCCACCGCTCTTGGCTTCGTAGAGTGCCATGTCGGCACGCTTGAGGAATGAAAAGTAGGTGTCCTGTGGCAGTAGATGGGTGATGCCAAAACTGGCGCTGATGTGGACGTCTTTTGGCAGGACCGTTTCGGCCAGTTTATGACGGAGGCGTTCGGCGAGGGCGTAGGCATCGTTCACCACGGTGTTCGGGGCGAGGATGAGAAACTCTTCGCCGCCCAGTCGCACGGGCAAGTCTTCACCACGGCAAGAGTCCTTCAGTAGCCCCGCAAAGATCTTCAGAACTTCGTCGCCCATGTCGTGACCGAAGGTGTCGTTGACGGATTTGAAGCGGTCAATGTCGATGCTGATCAGCGACAAAGGTTGCTGGTGGCGGCGGGCCAGGGCCATGGCAGCGTCCAGGGCTTCGGCGAAGCGGCGACGGTTCGGCAGATTGGTGAGGGGGTCGATACGCGTTAATTCTCGAATGGTTTCGTTGGCCTGTTCCAGATCGCTGTTGCGTCGGCGGAGCTCCAACGTGAGGTTGGTCAGTTCATTCGTCATGAGGGACATACGCTCAAGGCCCTCGCTCTCGCCAACGGTGATCCGTTCGCCGACCAGGAAGTACCCAGATTCATCGGCAAAGAGATGGCACTGGTACGTGTGATCGACGGGCTTGAGCCTGGCGCAAAATCCCACGGGCAATTCCGCGGTGGGGGTCGACAGGAGGGAGCAGGGACGTCCATTGGGATCGACGACGTACCCATGAATGCTTTCGCCGATCGGCGGCGGATCCTTGGGGGCCTTGGCCAGGAACGCGCGATTGGCAGCCAAGATGATGTGGTTGGCAGCGTAGCGGATCATGATGACGCCATCCGACGCAGTCAAATACTGCTCCAGAATCTGCAAATGGCGTGGCTGCAATGGTTCACTCATAGTACGAACATCTTCACAACATTCGGGAACGACAAGCGGAACGTTAACAAGCGCGGGTCCGAATGGATAGTCGAAAGGGCACGTATTTGGCGCCACGGGATGCGCGAATCACGCGCATGCTACAGGCTCAGGAGTTCCTGAATGTCTTCCCAGGTGAGGCGTTGGATCATGGCCTCGTCGTTTTCGATGGTGGCATCGATGACAGCCTGCTTGCGCGCCTGCAGCGCGACGACCTTCTCTTCCACGGTGCCCACCGTGATGAGTTTGATGCTGTAGACTGTGCGACGCTGGCCGATGCGATAGGCGCGGTCAGTGGCCTGGTTTTCAACGGCGGGGTTCCACCAGGGATCGAAATGAATGACGGTGTCCGCGCCGGTCAGGTTCAGACCCGAGCCGCCGGCCTTGAGGCTGATCAGAAAGACCGGAATGTCGCGGCGCGTATTAAATGTCTGCACCACCTTCAAGCGCTCCTTGGTGGCGCCATCAAGGTAGCAATGGGCGATTTCACGCTGCTCCAGTTCTTTCCGCAGAATGGTGAGCATGGTCACAAACTGACTAAAGACCAGGACGCGATGCCCGCCGTCCATGGCCTCATCCAGCAGCTCGAAGAAGAGATCCATTTTGGCAGAGGGATGCTCAGCCTTCAGGCCTTCCAGTTTGAGCAGATCCAGGTGGCAGCAGACCTGCCGCAGGCGCATGAGCGTGGTGAGAATTTCCATGCGACTGCGCTGGAAGCCTTTCTCCGTGACCATGTCCTGAATCTTGCGGCGGGACTGCTGCAGGAGCTCGCCATACACAAGGCGTTGATCGGCGGTGAGGCTGCATGGGGCGATGCGTTCGATCTTTGGCGGTAGCTCCTTGGCCACTTCCGCTTTCAGGCGGCGCAGCAGGAAGGGGTGCATTTTGCGGCGCAGGTGGGACTGGGCGGCCACGGCATCCGCACCGCCACTGGCGATGGGCAATTCGTAACGGTTGCGGAAGGCGTCGGGCGGGCCCATATAATTCGGCATCAGGAAGTCCATGATCGACCACAGGTCGGAGACGCTGTTTTCCACCGGCGTCCCGGTAAGCACGACGCGGTGATTGGCTCGCAGCTTTTTGGCGGCCAGGGCGTTCTGGGTGGAGCGATTCTTGATGTGTTGCGCTTCGTCCAGGACGAGGACGGAGAATTCCTGGGCGAGGTAGTGATCCAGATCGCGACGCATGAGGGCGTAGGATGTGATGACCAGGTTTTTGGTGGGAACTTCCGCCCAATGGTCATGGCGTTCCGGGCCGGCCATGGTCATCACGGAAATATCGGGTGCGAATCGAGCGGCTTCGACGGCCCAGTTTTCAACAATGCTGGTGGGGCAGATGATCAGGCATGGTTTTCCGCGGGCCGCGGGATGATGACGTTCGAGTTGCAGCCAGGCCAGCGTCTGGATGGTTTTGCCCAGGCCCATCTCATCGGCCAGCAGGCCACAGAAGCCATTTTTTTCCAGGAATCGCAACCAGCACACGCCCTCCTTCTGGTAGGAGCGAAGGGTCCGTTCGACCTCGGGCGAGAAGACCACCGGTTCCATTTCCAACGTGCGATTTTGCTGTTCGGCACGCCGCCGCCAGTCCGCGGGCTGCTCAACATCCACCCCGTCCAGCGCATCGAGGGAAGATTTGACGAAGGGGGCGTAGATGTTCGAAAGGCGGAAATAGCCGGGCATGTTGCTGTCACCCGACGCGCAATCGGCAAAGACGTCCTGCATGGCCGTGACGGCATCGGTGTCGATGAACAGGGTGCGCCCGCGATGTTCGACAAACGAATCGCCTTTCAAGATGGCGCGATGAATATCCTGGGGGGAAAGGCTGGCGCCGTCGGGAGCCTCGAAGTCGAAGCCCACATCAAACCATCCGCCTTCGGCATTGGCGCTGTTCCCGCGCACATGGACGACGGGGGCCACAAAATGCGCTTCGTCCATATAGCCACTGATGCGGCCATTCAGTTCCACGCGCCAGCCGCGGCGGCGCAGCGCGGGGAGGGCGCTGCCGAGAAAGTTCAACACTTCGCGTTTGCCGACAATGCTCGCGAGGGCATCGCCGACTTCGCCATGCAGCCCATGGCGCGCTAGAATTTTCAGGGCCTCGCGCTCGGCGTCCACGTTGCGCACGGTATAGCGGAGCAGGTCATTGGGGTCCGGGATGGCCACGATCTCCACGGGATCACGGCGGCCCGCGGTGAGGGCGTGGGGGCCATAGTGGGCGGAGAGGGTGGCCGAAAGGGAGGCCTGACTGCCGTTGACGATCAGGCGAAAGACGGGCTCGGCCGGGTCAACCGAGAACAGATCGGCCGTGATATCCGATTCGATGCGTGCGTGGTTGGCCAGTGTGGGCAATTCCTGACGGATAAAGGTGAGCACACCGGGCCGCGGAATGATGACGGGTGCCAGGTAGATGCCGTGGTAGGGACCGGGCAGCATTTGCGCCAGCGGCCAGAAGTTGCCGGCGCCTTGGACCCAGCCGGCGCGTCCGGCGGCAATGTACAGCGGCGGCTCCGCGCCGTTCTGAAATGGCAGTTCCGTATGCGCCAGCAGAATGAGTTCGCCGGTTTCGCGGTCCAGGTCCATACGCACGTGGGTGGTCAGGGGGGTTGGAAGCACGGGGAGGGGGCTGCCGTCCGTGGCACAGAGGCTGCGCCCAACCATCAAACGCAGGATATTGATGAAATCCGTGCGTTTGAGCATGAGGCTACCGCGCGCCGGACCTTCCGAAATGTCCTCCAGCACGAACAGCACGGACTCATCCTGTTTCGAAAAGATCAGGGGCACGTCCAGGGGAACTTCATCGAGCGGGATTGCCGTGCCGCCATACTCGGCTTCGCAGAGCATGGGGATGTTGTCCGTGGCGATGCCGTCCTGCCAGCCGACATTCAGGGTGAGGCGGATGTTGGCGGGCATGGCGCCGGGGGTCTCCGCAGCAGCGCGGCGGATGAAGGCGTCCTCGTGGATGGCGGCCAGGCGCGAGGCATGCCGGAGTTCTTCGCGGTATTTTGCTTCACGCAGGGGATCGGCGGCCCGGTGGACGATGGTGAGGGCCAGGGCGATAACGTGGGCGCAGATGACACCGCGTTCCACATTGGCATAGCAGGGGCACTGGCTTTCCACCATGCCGCTGGCTAGGATGCGCATTGAGGTCCGCAGGTCGCGGTTGTTCCAGCGAATGGTGCCGTTGATATGCGGCGACTCAAAGTTCGCATTCAACACCAGGCCGCGCTCCACCATGGCCTCAGCGTCGCGCAAAACCTGTTCACCGGCCCAGTCGAGCAGCCGCTTACGAGTAAATGGCAGACTCATCCTAAAAGCTCCAAATATAGCGAACCCGCACGGTCGATTGCCAGAAGAATCGCCTCGAACTGTGGCGTTATACGGGCTGGAAACGGGACGATGGGCGGCCTGGGGGCGTGCTGGTGCCGTGATGCGGTTTATCATGACTATCCCGACTAACGGCGAGTGGTTTCGATGCCCAAAGTAAGTGATTCTTGACTTTCTGAGATGTCGGGCCTAGATTCCACGTAACTGTACGAGGGGACGACGCGAAATATGAACGCAGGCATTGTATTAGCAGCGGGGCGGAATTCGGCGATGGGCAGCCAGGTCGACCGCGCCTTCCTTAGTTTAGGGACGCGTCCCGTTGTGGCCTACGCCATGATGGCCCTCGAAAAGTGTCCGGATGTGGATGTAGTGGTGTTGGTGGTGCGGAAAGACCGGATCGATGCCGCGCAGTCCGTCGCGCAGATGTTCGGCTGCTCGAAATGCAAGTTTATCGTGGGCGGCGCGGCACAGCGTCAGGGCTCGGTGCAAGCCGGCCTTGATCAGCTGAACGAGGAAGTCAACTTTGTGACCATTCTGGATTGTATTCGTCCCTGCGTGACACCATATCTGATCAGCGACACGATCAAAACTGCGAAGCGTTATGGCAGTGGCGTGGCGGCGGTCAAGGCGGAGGACAGCATCAAGGAAGTCCTCAAGGGCCAGATCGTGACGCGCACGCTGGATCGCGCGAAGATCTGGCAGGCGATAACGCCGCAGAGTTTCCGGTGTGAACTGCTGCGCAAAGGGCTCAAAGTTGCCGCGCAGAAGCACCTGACGGTGACGGATGATTCGGAGGCGTTTGCGCTGGCGAATGATGATGTGCATTTGGTGCCGACGGATGTTCCGAACATCAAGATCGCATCCGCGACTGATCTGACACTGGCCGCATCTGTGCTGCGGCTATAAACGGAGCCGGTGGGATGGCCGCGCAACGCTACGCGATTCTGGGTGACATCCACAGCAACTGGTCTGCGCTTGAGGCCGTCCTGGCGGATGCGAAGAGCCAGGGGGCGACGGATTTCGTATGCGTCGGCGATGTGGTCGGCTACAACGCCGATCCGGTGCGTTGTTTGGAAGCCATTAAGGAGACGAGCGGCGTCACCGTGATGGGCAATCACGATCAATATTGCAGCACCGACTCCCCTCTGGAAGGCTTTCATCCCATGGCCGCCGAGGTGGTGCAATGGACGCGATCCCAGCTGACCGCGGCGCACAAGCAGTACTTGCAGGAACTGAAGTATGTGCGGCGGGTTGGGGGATTCACCATCGTCCACAGCACACTCGACATGCCTGAAAAGTGGGGCTACGTGTTCGACACCCTTGAAGCCGACGCCAACTTCAATTACCAATCGACTTCCATCTGTTTTCACGGGCATACGCATGTGCCGGTGGTTTTTGAACGCCAGAAGGCGGTGCGGCGGGTGCACTTCACGAAGCTGAGGCTCGAAATGGGGACGCGGTACTTCATTAACGTGGGTAGTGTGGGGCAGCCGCGGGACGGCGATCCGCGCGCGGCCTACGTGCTATATGATCCGGCATCGAAATCCGTGGATCTGCGCCGCATCGGGTACGACATTGAGGCAACGCAGGCCGCCATTCGGAATGCGGGCCTGCCGGATCGTCTGGCGAGGCGGTTGCAGTTTGGCAAGTAGGTGCCACGGGTTGCGCCACCTACGCGTGTCGCCGCGCCCATGGCTGCGCTGCGGACCAACACATCGATCTGATCTTGCGTGAGTTAGAAATAAAAAACTAGACTTTC
>JAQCIA010000125.1 GCA_027620105.1 Verrucomicrobiota bacterium
AAACGAATTGTCACCCCCCGAGCCGGTAAACTCACTCCCCATCATGGCCACTGCGACCGTCAGTACGCCGCCGAGGCTCAAGCGCTTGATCAGAGAAAACTTAGTCATGCCACTAGCATCCTATACCCGTCCACCCGACCGGGGAATTTGTCGGCCGCCCTTGAGGGCGGTAGCGCGCCAGATTTTTCCGTCGCGCCCGTTCCTATTTAACTTCAACTTGTTTAGAACGACCAGAAGATCCTGTACCGATACGAGCCCACGCGATTCGTGTTCACTCCGTCCACGAAGTGGAATTGATTGCTCACCGAATCGTAGGCGACCGTCGCCTGTGCCGGGGCATCAATCCACTGAAGCTGGTTCGCACTATACTGAACCTGATATTGCACTGCAACACCCGCGTTTGACTCCGTGGCTCTTCCGTTGCTCCCGCCCTGCTTCAGCCCGGTCGGCAGCGCGTGCCACCGCACCACAGCACGACCCTGCGCATCAAACGTAACCCCCGCGATGTCGAAATAGATCTGCTCAAAGGGGTCGAGCCCGAACGCCGTCTTCACGCGCACCGGCACGCCATCCGGCCCGGCTGCATAGATCGACACGGGATTCAGGTTCATCGGCGTGGCCGCATAGGACTCGTAGTCGTTGATGCCGTCAGTGTTGCTGTCCGTGTATCCACGCACGTTTCCGGCGCCAGCTGTGGTCAGCTTGTTCCAGTGCTGATACTCCCAGTCGTCTGCGATACGGTCATTATCCGTGTCGGCGAAGACCACCATGATGTCCTGCAACGTTGCGCTGGCCGGTACTGTAATCCCTCTTGGCAGGTAGGCGTTCGCGCGCACAAAACCATCGCTCTCCCAAGACTGGCGAGCCTTGTCGCCGTTCTGGTCCAGGAACCCGCGGACGTAGTAGGTGCCCGGCGTGAGTCCTCGGATGTTGTAGGCCATGGTATTCCGCGGCCAGTCATTGCTGCTTGACCTATTGGCGACGGCAACCTGGGCAACCGGTTCCAGCGAGAAATCAGGCGACGTGTAGGCCTGAACCACAAAGGTGCTGTTGGTGACCTTCCCGACGTAGATCAGTTCGCCGGAGATCGAGTAGGGCCCGGCGGGGGTGTCCGCCATGTCAATGCCCAAGCTCCTAGTGGCCGACCACGGTGAGGTATGGCCTGGCGCGGTTGCCTGAACGCGCCAGTAGTAGGTTCCGTTGGTGAAGTTCGCATCGCCGGCGCGCAGCGGTACACGCAGGGAAACGACGCCCAAGGCGTTCGGCACGGGCACCACTTCCTGGTAATTAACCAGCGGCGTCACGAATGTCGGACTCTTGGCGATTTGTAGTCGGTAGGCGGTCGCCCCAACGGATTGCGCCCAGGCCAGCGTATTTTGGGCAAAGCGCCAGATCGTTCCGTTCGGGGTGCTCGGCACTGGTGCCGTGAGCGAGGCAGGATAGGTCACGACGAACGGCTTGTTCGTAACAATCAAATCCACGTTGTTCAGGGTGTGGTAGACGAACCATTCATACGTGGCCGCGTCCAACCCAATCTTACCCGCAAGCAGGTAGTCCCATTCGTGGAAATACGTGCGTGGCGCCGCCACGTCGCGTCGCAACACCACCGGTGAATTGGCCAGGCTGCGATTGCGGATCACGATGCGATAATTGTTCGCGTTCGGCAGAGCCGGCCAACTGAAGCGCCCGTAACCCGGCAGCTCATAGTCGGGTTGCGCGTAGACGCTCTGGGATTCCTGTAATTCTAGCGTCACGAGATCGGCCTCATCGAATCCGATGTTTAGCGGCTGCCTGCGCGCCGTGCCCGCGGGCTCTCCCTCGTTCCACGTTCCATCTCCGTTGTTATCGATGAACGCGAAGATATAGTTGTCTCCCTCACGAACATGACCATCGGTGACCGCCAGCGCCCCCTCGAACGGAATCGACTGCAGGCCAACAAAGTAACTCCAACCTGCGTAGATCGGCGTCGCAGGGGGAATCACGTTCGGCAGTGTCGTCACGCTCCATGCACCCGAGGTGTATTCGATTGTGCCGAAACGCACGGGATCGCTGGTGGTTGTACGCAGGACGCCGTTACCGAGATCCTGATAAGCCAATCGATATCGACGCGGAGCCAGGTACAACGGGAACTGTCGTGAGCTGACCGTTTACGACAGTCGTACTCTGAGGGCCTGAGCCCCCCAGCTGCGAGAATGGAATAGTTTGCGAATTTCCCAGGATACCGACCGCATCAGGAATCCCGTCCATTTGAGGCCGGCTATAGATGTTGGCAACAATCGGCCCCTCCGTGCGAAATCCCTTATAATTCACGTGCACGTGGATGCTTGGAACCGGGTAGGCGCCAAGGTCCTGAGGTGCGGTGGGCACGCGCGCCTCAGACCCATTGCTCCATCCGTCGCTATCTGCGTCCTCATGTGAGTCGTATCGACGTGGATCCAGTCCTTCGTGTACCTCCCAACCATCCTCCATCCCGTCGAAGTCCGTGAAGCGTTCGCCGTAGATTCGGAACTCATTGGTTGTGGTCAGATCCCACGAGAAGAAGTCCGAGAGCCCGTCACGATCAGAGTCCGGCTCCATCGGGCTCGTGCCCGCTTCGAGTTCGGCAGCGTTCGTCAGGCCATCGCCGTCTGGGTCGCCGTAAGCTCCGTCCGCGCCTTGCGCCGAGCCGGGGTCCAGTCCGTGCTCAATCTCCCACCAGTCCGGGAGTTCGTCGGAATCGGAGTCGCCAATGGCAAATTCCGGCGTACCGTCCACAGCGGAAACCCTGAAGACCACGCCGCTTTGCATCACGCCGGCATAACCCAGATCGTTGCGCTGCATGTAGTTTTCGACGGTCTTACCGCCATCCACCGAGCCCAGGTAGCCGGCGAGCTTCCCTTCGAACCCACGCAGGCGATCCACGCTGACCGGCGGCCGTGCGTTCACGATGATCTCATTGCCCGCCGGTAGTGGCAGCATGCGATATGGCAGCAAGTCGTTCGCTTCATCCTGAACCCAAGGCGGCGAGATGACGCCATCAAAGGTCAGGTACGAGACCAGCCGTTGATGGTGCCCGGAACCAACCGCGCTTTCAGGAATTGGAGCGATATCAAGCAGACCCTGCGTGATATCCCTCGCGCTCATACCGAACTTCATGTGTTGAATGACGGATTCCTGGCTAATATCCTCGTTCCAGACCATGACTTCGTCGATGTGCGCCTTTATCCCCTCCTCCGCGACTCTCAAGACACTGTTAGTCGGAGGATAGGTGAAGAAGAAGCTCTCGAACCTCGGTGCCGGGCGCGTCATGAAGGTATAGTATGGCTTCTCGGCGTCGCGAATGCCGTCGATATACAGCGTGATCTTGGTGCTGTCGCCCACCAGAGCCAAGTGGTGCCACGTACCGTCCCGGATATCGACTTCCGAGGTCAGGTTTCGTGTGATGATTTCCTGATTCACATCTAGGCGCGAAAGCACGAGGAGCGCAGGTGGCACAAACACCGGCGTAACCACACTCACCTGCCCCTGCCACACGCCCTGCGGTCGGCCTTCGGGCGAAATGCGCAAGCTGTTATTGACACGCCAGTCCGGCTCCGTGGCGAGCAGGTTCACGTCGATCTTCCGCTCGACTACAATTCCGCCGGGGGCCCCTCGCTCCATCTTGACCCATGCTTCCATAGCAAACTTGTGCGTTTGCAGCCCACTCACGTATTCGAGTGTTCTAAATTTCGAAATCTCGCTGAAGTCATAGAGTAGACCATTTTCCTCCGGTTGCGTGGCTCGCCCGAGAAACGCGTTTTGATCCGCGTTGTAGACGTTCTGCAGCAACGCCGGCGAGAACAACAGGGTCTTGCGGTAGGATTCCGTGATCTCCAGTGCCGTTCTGGGGGTGTTCCATATCCTTATCTCTCGCATGTCGCCCTCGAATCCGGGCGAACCAATCGTCACGATGCCGCCGATAGTGCCGACGGGACCTGCCCCGATGACCTGGCTCAACGCAACTTCGTTGCCATCGAAGTATAGCGAGAAGCGGCCGCCCGCAAACGTGGCCGCCAGATGATTCCAGGCAGCGGCGTTGGTACCGGTCCGAATATTGACCGTCGGCGCGTTACCAAGCAACATCACGCGACTGTGTCCGGCATCGTCGCGGTCAAACAGCGCGTAGGGCCGGATTTGACCCGCGGAATTCGTGAGCCCAAGCTCGAAGGTCGCCCACCCTGGCGCTTCCTTGGTCCGACGCTGGATCAGGGGCACCAGCCTTCCGCTTGCCACCGTGGTCGGCCGTACCCAGGCCTCGACACTCCAGTTCGTGAGCGCGTAGATCCCGGTCTCCTCGGCGTCCACCTGCTCGTCCACCACCACGGTGTTGCTGACGCCAACGCTGTTGGGGAAATGAAGGTAGCGCGCCAGGAACGGTGATTCCGAACGGTTCACGTTCGAGTTGCGGGTCCGCTCGTCCTCGTCGCTCAAACTATCATCGTCGCTGTCAAGGTTGAGCGGAGGGAACGGTGTCGCAATCCACACCACACCACTGGTCGTCGCTTGCGCCACATGCGGCCAGCCGATCATCCAGTCATTAACGTAGTGGCTGTTCTGAGCGTACAGGCTGTTGGTGCTGGGCCCCACGCTGCAGTCATCGAAGTTGAATAGCCGTTTCGGCGAACGAATCTCATCCGGCGTCAAACCCGAGTGCTCCGGCAGGAGGACGCCGCGCGCTTGTTGAATCTCGAAGCCCGAGCGCACATAATCCCATGTTCGCACCGCGTCGATCATGCCGACGAAGCCGCGCTCGACCCCGCCGGGTACCAGATCACCACCGCCGATCGTCGTCTCGAAGACCTTGTCGTACAGAATCTGTGGCACGGGCTGCGCCACCACGCTGGTCACCCGCCGTCCGTCCACGTACAGTCGAAGCTGGCTTCCGTTCAGATCCAAGACGCCTGCGATGTGCGTCCAGTTCGTGCTGAGGAGGTACAGAGAATTGGTCGGCGCAACGGCCGTGATCAGGTTGGTGCGAGCGTTGCCGGCCTGGTACGACACATAGGGCCAGCCGTTCGAAACCCCGAGTTCATAGTGCAACCAGTTGGTGGCACCACCCGAATACTGTGCCCAGCGGCGCAGGACAATCTGTTCCCCGATTGTATTCGTCGTCTGGATCCATGCCTCAACCGTCCAGGAACGGCTAAGGTCCGTGACCGTTTCCCGACTCGTCAGCGGCACTCTTCCGATTAATTCCGTACGAACCTTCAGCCGTCCCGTTCCATCGAACTGGTAAGCGCCAGGGCGGGATGGACTGTAGCCATTCAAGGGATCCGTCCCCATGATGACTTCCTCATTGTCCGAGAACCCGTCATCGTCCGTGTCATACAGACCGGCATGGGTATGGGTGACGTTCTGTTCCTGGATATTCGTCAGGCCATCCCCGTCCGGATCCTCCGCATCGTCCGTGATGCCGTCGCCATCCGAGTCAGGATCGAAGGCCTTGTTCCCCGATTGGTATTCGGCAAGGTTTGACAGGCCATCGCCATCCCGATCCTCATCAGCGTCCTCTGCGGAGGGATCGATTCCATTCGCCGTTTCCCACCAATCCGGCATCCCGTCGTTGTCGCTGTCCATGATCAGGAATTCCGTCGCCACGGGATCCGTCTTGTCCAGGTCCACGAAGTTGGCCCCGGCGGCCGAAAACACGCCGCCGGCCACCAGAGAGTTCCGCAGCATGTAGTTCTCGACGTTACCAGGTGACACGCCTGTGCCATCCGAGCCCGGGAAATAGCCGGTCATTTTTTTACCGAAAGACCGCGACAAACCGTCCACGGCGATCGGCGGACGTCCCACGGACACGATTTCGCTGCCGCTCGTTAGCGGCAGAATGCGGTACGGAACCGCCGCGTTGGCGAGATCGTCGATAAAGATCGCCTGCTGCGCCGTTCCGTCATATACAACATACGAGACTAGGCGCTTATGCCGCACGCCCGTGCCTCCCGGCCCAGCCGCCACCGCGCCAGTGGGCGGCACAGTCTTCCAGGGCGGCGTCATCCCCGCGTTTCCCAGCGGGAGAGGAGCAAAGCCATAGTACTGGATCTGCTGCGCCACGTCCGCAAGCGACAGACCAAAGGTCGCGTGCCGCGCGATTTCGATCGGGTCCAGAAAATCGTTCCAGAACGACGCTTCGTCGATGATGCCGTCGAATCCTCCCTGGCCAATCCGAAGCACAGTTGCCACGTCCTCGAATTGAATATACGCCGTGATGGTCGCGGCGGGCGGGTTGATCCGCCTGAAGTAGGGGCCCTGAGTATCGAGGATGGCGTCAATATACAACGTGACATTTTGCCCATCGCCGACCGCGGCCACGTGGTTCCATTGCCAATATTGCAGGTTCACATCTGACTTAGCAAATCGTCTGGCCAGT
>JAQCIA010000126.1 GCA_027620105.1 Verrucomicrobiota bacterium
TTCAGGCTCGCAATCTTGCGATTCAGTTCTTTGAGACTCGCCATGATCAGATCCTTAAATCAAAGCGCGATGCGAAGACCGCGAAAGGGCGCGAATGGGCGCGAAAGGCAACGGCAAAGGCCGCATGCGGAGTCGCGTTGATTGGCGATGATGCGCGGTTGACCCATGGTAATACTCAAGCGGCAGCCGATGGCGAAAACACGGTTTTGAAATCCTTCAGGGCTTTCTCCAGCTCGGCCTTGACCTCGTCGGTCATGGCCAGATCCCGCGCAAACACCTTCACATACGCGGTGTAGCGGGATTCCAGCGCTTCATTCAACTGCTGCTCGTAGGCGCGCACCTGATTGACGGGCAAGTCATCGATGAAGCCGTGCGTGGCCGCGTAGATGATGGTGACTTGATTCACCACCGGAAGCGTGGCGCGCACGCCCTGCTTGATGATTTCCATCAGGCGGCGACCGCGCTCGAGCTGACGCCTCGTGGACGGGTCCAGGTCCGAGGCGAACTGTGAAAAGGCTTCCAATTCACGGTACTGCGCGAGTTCCAGACGCAGCGAACCGGCGGTCTGCTTCATGGCCTTGATCTGGGCATCGCCGCCGACGCGGGACACCGACAAGCCGGCGTTGATGGCCGGCCGCTGACCGGAGACGAACATGCTGCTTTCCAGGAAGATCTGTCCGTCCGTGATCGAGATGACGTTCGTCGGGATGTAGGCGGACACGTCGCTGGCCTGCGTCTCCACGATGGGCAGGGCAGTGAGCGATCCGCCACCCTGTGCCTTGCCGAGTCGCGCGGCGCGCTCCAGCAGACGGCTATGCAAATAGAACACGTCGCCGGGATAAGCTTCGCGGCCGGGCGGGCGGCGCAACAGGAGTGAGAGCTGGCGGTAGGCCTGGGCGTGCTTGGTTAAATCGTCATAGACGATGAGCGAATGGCCGCCGTTGTCGCGATAGTACTCGGCCATGGTCACGCCCGCGTAGGGGGCGATGTACTGCAAGGGGGCGGGGTCGGAGGCCGACGCTGAAATGATTGTCGTGTAGCCCATGGCGCCGTGCCTTTTCAGGGTCTCGTACACTTCCACCACGGTCGACTTCTTCTGGCCGATCGCGACGTAGAAGCATTTCACGTTGCCGCCGCGCTGGTTGATGATGGCATCGATGGCCAGGGCGGTTTTGCCGGTCTTGCGGTCGCCGATGATCAGCTCGCGCTGGCCGCGGCCAATGGGGGTCAGGGCGTCGATGACCTTGATGCCCGTCTGCATGGGCTGGTTCACGTTCTGACGTTCGATGATGCCGGGCGCCTTGATTTCGATGTTGCGCCGCTCGGTGCTGGCGATGTCGCCAGCACCGTCGATGGGATTGCCGATGGGGTCCACCACGCGGCCGATCAGGCCGTCGCCCACGGGCACGGAGGCAATGGTGGTGGTGCGGCGGACGACATCACCCTGGTTGATGTCCTTGTCTTCGCCGAAGATGGCGACGCCGACGTGGTCCTCCTCGAGGTTCAGCACGATGCCGTTCAGACCGGCGCTGAACTCGACCAGTTCGCCGGCCATGACGTTTGACAGCCCGTGCACACGGGCGATGCCATCGCCGACGCTCAGCACGGTGCCGCGCTCGTAGACATCGGCCTTGGACTGGAACTGGGTGAGCTTCTGCTTCAGTACCGACGAAACTTCGTCGGCGCGAATATCAATGGCCATAATGCGATCCTCTCTTCAGTTCAGACGTGGGCGAGGTTGGCGCGCAGCGCCTCCAACCGGCCTTTCACGCTGAAATCGTGCACGTCGTCCTTCACAATCACCACAAATCCGCCCAGCAGCTTCGCGTCCGTGTTCACGGTCATGTCGACATGCTTCTTGTACTTCGTTTCCAGTTTGCCACGCAGGGCTTCAACCTGATCGGGGCGCAAATCGAAGGCGCTGGTCACGTGGGCAGGCAGGATGCCACGGGCGTCTCGATACTGTTCTTCAAACGCAGCGCAGAGCTCACCAAGGATGGGCAGGCGGCGGCGGTCCACCAGAAAATCGAGCAGGCGCGTCACCAGTTCCGCGGCGCGGTTTTTGAACAGCGCCTCCAGTGCAACGCGCTGTTCCGCAGCGGTGAGGCCGGCATGCGTCAGGAACACCCGGAAATCAGCGCTGGACGCGATCAGTGCGTGCAGCCCGGCCATATCCTGGCGCACGGCATCGGCCTGGCCCTGCTCATCCGCGAGCTGGAATGCGGCCCTGGCGTAGCGCGTGGCAACCCGGTGTTCCGACATGGTTTAAAACTCCGCGATCAGTTTGTCCGCCAGCACGCGGTTTTTTTCCGCGTCCAGGTTTTGCGCGATGAGGCGGCCAGAAACCTGGACAATCAGGTTCGCCTGTTCGTGGCGAATTTCCGTGATGATCCGATTTTTCATGGCTTCGATATCGCGCTCGGCGTTTTCGTAGAGCACCTTAACCCGTTCATGGGCCTTGGCCTCGACGTGGCTGGCGGCCTCGGCGGCGGCGTCGCGGGCACGGCCAATCATGGCCTTGCATTGCAGCTCCGTCTCGGCCAGCGCCGTGCGGCGCGTTTCCTCCATCTGCGCCAGCGTCGCGCGGGCCTTGTCGGCGTCATCGAGGGCCTGGCGGATGCGGCCTTCGCGCGCGTCCAGACCCGCGAGGATGGGCTTCCACGCGACTTTATAGAGAACGGCCGCCATGATGCCGAAGGCGATCCAGGTGAGAACCACCATTCCGCCTTCCAGCTGCATGGGGTTTGGGCTGTGGGCCCCGGCGTCCCCGTGCGCGGGAACCTCCACCACGGCATGGGTTGTATTCGCGTCCGACATGATGACTCCCCGGCGTGGCGATTACTTACCGAGGAAGCAGATCACGGCGCAGAACAGCGCGATGCCTTCGATCAGGGCCGCGGCGATCAGCATGTTGACTTGAATCTTCGGCGTGGCTTCCGGCTGGCGTGCGATGCCCTGCAGGGCCGACGCGGCCAACAACCCGATGCCCACACTTGCTCCCACCACCACCAGACCTGCTCCAATACTGGCTAACCCGCCCATGTTGCGTCCCTTTCTTGCGTTGTTCTTTCCGCGTCCATTGCGCGCGAAATACTTCCGTTTCCACGTTCCGCGATTGATCGCCGCCCCCGCACGTCGTCGAACGACGCCCTCACGGGACTCGGCAACACAACCCCGAAAAAACGACCTGCACCAATTAAACCATCCACCTGCTCAATGTGCCGGATGATACATCTGCCCGATGAACATGGCCGACAACAGTGTGAAAATAAAGGCCTGCAGCAGGGCGATAAAGACTTCCAGCAGATAAATACCGACCGCCAGCCCCAGGCTCGGCAGGGCCAGCCAGCCGAAGGTCACGATCAAGCCGAGCAGGGAGAAAATCACTATGTGTCCGGCCAGCATGTTGGCGAACAAGCGGATGGTCAGGGCGAAGGCCTTGATGAACATGCCGACGAATTCGATCGGGACCAGCAGGAACAGCACCGGGACGGGGATGCCGTGGGGGACGAAGCACTTGACGAATCCCAGCATGCCGTTGCGGAAGATGGTGCCGAAAATCATGAAACCCAGGGTAATCGTGGCCAGCCCGGCGGTGACGTTGACGTTGGCCGTGGCTGTCGAAAACAGCGGGATCAGTCCCATCAGGTTCAGCGTCATGATGAAGAAGAAGAAGCTGCAGAAAAGGGGGGTCATCTTGTGCCCGTCCTTTTCGCCGAGGCTGGGGACCGCGATCGTGTCGCGGATAAAGACGACGAAGACTTCGAGCAGGTTAGTCAGACCGCGGGGAACTGCGTCCTGCTTACGGTAGAGGGTGCCGAAGACGATCAGCATCAGCAGCGCGCCGATGAGCACCATCACTCCGTGAAGAGGCAGAAACGCCGGCAGGTGAATGGTGCCAATGAAGGGCAGGGCCCATTCGTGGGAGTTCGTGACGTGGTGCATGATGTATTCCTGCACCTGGGCGCTTTTGGCGGCGGTTTCGGCAGCTTGGGCTTCAGTGGCCATGAGGGTGCTCAGATTCCGTGTGGGAGTGGACGCGCCGGGGCGCTGGATTCAAGGTGCAAACGCGCGATTTCCATATAGAGCAGTGTGAGGTAGCTTACGATCAGGGCGATGCCAAAGGGGGCGAAGGCCAGCGGGTGCGTCGCGCGGACAAGGGCCAGCACACCCAGCAAGAGCATCATGCGCAGGGACATGCTGCCCAGGGTCCATGCCAGAAAGGTATAGCCGGGGGAGGCAACGGCGCGGCGATGGATAATGAGGGCCGCCCCGGCCTGCAGCATGGCCACCGACCAGCCGGCCAGGGCGGCGCCGAGGTTCGGGTACCAGCGCGTGGGCAAGACGGCGAGGATCAGCGACAGGAAGCCGGCTACGATGTAGAGGCGCACCTGACCTCGCTTGCTAGTGTCTGCACGTACCGACATGACTACTGCTTTTTCTCCGTCTTCTTCCGGTCCTCGGCGCTCAAGTTGCGCACGAGCTTCCAGACTTCATAACCGCCGTAGAGCATCCCGGCGAACATGCCGATCAGCGTGCCCACCGAACCTCCCCCGCGCCGGTGGTCTACGTAATAGCCAGTACCGGCACAAACGAGCATGCCGGCGAGCAATTGCGATCCCAGTCCGAGCGCGGTGGCAATGAGCGACCGATTCCGCTCCGCATCTGGAATTTGCGTTCCCGCCAACAGGACGCTCCTCTCCGTACCCGCCATCAGCGAGCTGGTAAATGTAGGAAAGGGGATGCAGGTCTGTCGACGAGAAAAGCGAAAAAATGGCCAGAAATATTGAATCGTTAAGGTTTCACGACATCGCGAGAACCGCTGGCATTCGGCGCGGGTTCGTCCTATACTCCGTGCTGGCGGGACGCGTCACCTGCCGGGAGGTTCCGATGATAAAAAAACAGTTCACGCTCTATCTGGAGAACCGCGCCGGAGAATTGGCACGCGTCACGCGGCTGCTGGCCAAAGGTAAAGTCAACATTGATGGCATTTCGGCGTACACCAGCGCCGATGTGGGACTGGTGCAGGTGGTTGTGAACAATGCCAAGCGTACGCGCGGGGTGCTGGACAAGGCCGGGGTGGCATTCACCGAGCAGGACGTGGTGGTGGTGGAACTCGCGGACGAGCCGGGCGCGTTGGCGAACGTGACCGCGCGCATCGCGGAATCCGGCGCCAACATCAATTATCTCTACGCGACGGTCAGCGGTGATCATGGGCGCTGCTGCGCGGTAATCAGCGCGCCCAATCTGGGGCGCATGGCGCGGCGATTTGCGTGAAGCCGTGCGATGGGAGCGGCGCATGCCGGACTTGATTCCGGGCGGCGTTGTCGTAACGCGGATGCGGTGGCGCGTCATCCGCGTTCGGCGGACTGCGTGATGCGATTGACTTCGTTGGCGGAAAGCTTGCGCCCGGCGATCACAGCCACCTGCTGAAAATGCTTTTCCATGTGGTCGCGCAGTTGGTTCTTCACCTTGGTATTTTCTGACTTCAGGGCGCGATTCTCTGACATCAGGAGCAGGATCCAAATCACCAACATGATCGCGACCAGTCAGAGAATGGTTTCACTCATGCAACCCTCCAGGTTCTGGCATCATTCGCCGAGCGAGATGCCAAGCTGTCGTGCGGACATCGTCCAGGGATGATCGGATGTGACCAGGTTCTTGTGTCCGGCCACTTTTTCCAGCGGCAGGGCCTCCGTGCCCCGGCCGTGCGCAGCCACCATCACGCCGTGCACGCGTCGCGACAGCAACTCCGCGCAGGCGGTGCCCAGGCGCGTAGCCAGCACACGATCAGCCGCGGAGGGCGCGCCGCCGCGCTGCAAGTGGCCCAGGATGGTCAATCGCGATTCCTGTCCCGTAAGTTTTTCGAGCGCGGCCGTCAGGTGAACGGTGTGATTCACGTGCTCGCCATGGAACGCCTGCAGCGCAGTTGATGCGCGCCGTTTCTCCTGCCGGCTGTCCGCACCCTCCTTGGCCTTGGCCAGTTTGCGCACCTGGCGTGCCTGCTGACGGGACATGGCGCCTTCGGCGACCGCGACGATGCTGAAATGTTTGCCGGCGCGCGTACGCTTGAGAATCATGTCGGCCACGGCCTGGGTTGTGTAAGGGATTTCGGGAATCAGGATCACATCCGCACCGCCGGCCAGGCCGGCGCCGAGGGCGAGCCAGCCAGCACGGTGCCCCATGACTTCCACCACGATGATGCGGTGGTGGCTCATGGCGGTGGAGTGCAACCGGTCGATGGCTTCGGTGACGATGTTCATGGCCGTATCAAAGCCGAACGAGACGTCGGTCCCGGCCACGTCATTGTCGATCGTTTTCGGGAGTGTGATGATATTCAGGCCGGCTTTCACGAGGTGCAGGGCGTTCTTCTGTGTGCC
>JAQCIA010000127.1 GCA_027620105.1 Verrucomicrobiota bacterium
GGCAACGGCTGCCGGTAGAAGATCAGCGCGTCCTGGACGAAGTAGACAACCAATGGCAGACCAACGACGACTCCAGCCGCGATCTTCAGGAGGGATATAAGAAGGCTCTCCACCGAATCATTCTAAAGGCACCGGAATTGCGTGGTTCCTCAAAATTACATAGCGGCGGCGCCCGACTAACGCGCCGCGAGGGCAGGCGATCGTCTTCGATACCACAATTGCAAAGCTGATGCAGAAGGGCGGACTCTAGAAGCGTGTCCCTCCGCGATTACCAGCGGCGATAGAGACGGCAACAGCGCTAAAAAATTGGTACGCGGAACCTTGGAACCATAAAGGACTTACATGAATGACGGGCACGCCGTTCCTTCTAGCCGGGCTAACGTTCGCAATGACGCGCACTGATCGGCGCGCGCAGCGGCGCCGAAAAAGTGTCGCTGTCGATTGCGCTGTTGGACCGCACCTATACTGACTCTCGCAGAACACTAGCCATGCGTGTCTGCCAACCTGGGCCAGTGGCCTTCCAGCGCGCAAGCGTATCGGGCGATAACCTGAGACTAATTGCGACCTTTGAATCCGGAGACCTGGGACGGCCACGTGGCTTGAGCATGTTGGCCGCAACGCGCGCGCCGAAGATTTTCGGCAGCACCTCCCGTGCCGGGCGGGCCTTCGCAATCATAGCCACGGTCCATTCCGGATTTGTGCGGCTGGACTTCCTAGACTTGGGTTGCTTTTTCATACCGTTTCACCTCTCGTTTGTTGGCCTTTCGCAGACTGATGACCCGAGGCTTACCATCGCGAGGCGTCAAAACCACGCTATGCAGCCGATCCTCAATGAAGCCAAGCACGCAGTAGCGCCGTTCTCCATAGGCTTTGCGCCTGTCTTCCCAGATCAGGGCTGTTGCCCAGTCGAGTTGCTCGGCAAGGTCCAATGAAAGACCGCGCTCTGAAATATTGCGGCCTTCCTTTTGGGGATCCTTATCCACACGGTTATTGTATATACGTATATACAAAAAGCAAGCCCGGCTAACACCTGTGGGCTACTCTTACGGTGCGGTCCAACGTTCCGCACCACCCGCGCGCGCCGCTCTCGCGCGCGTCGGTGTGCGTGCGGCGGTTAGACCGATCATCTCTTCCGCCCTACGCCCTTGGCCTTGATCTGCGCGTTTAGGTTCCGGATCTCGTTCTTTAGCGCATACTCATCTACGTCATTCAATTCTGGGATCTTGTTCTGTGCGTACGCGATCATCGCGCGTTGAGTCGGAAGGCGTACGAACCGAGAGTCATCAAGAAGGCGCGGCAATGCCGCTAGTGCCTTACGATCTCTCTCCTCCTGTGCCACCTGTGACCGCTCTTCAGCAGCGGCGTGACTGCTCTCAACTTGATCGGTGGCCTTTTCCCAAAGGCCAATGAACTTGAGCCACCAATCCTCGTTGAGGAAGAAATTGAGAGTGACACTGGGCGATACAAGTGAGAGCTTGTACGTCGCGATTTCACCAATATGCGCTTTGAACTCACGCAGTTTAGGTACAAGCGTACAAAGGTCTATTTCCTCTTCAGCGCCAGTTTCATTCTCCCCTTCAGGCGCATACGAAAAACGCGTCTCCGTAAGGACTTCGGTATAGATCAGGACTATCGGCGTCCCGGGTGCGTGTGCCGCTTCAACGAACTCAGTCAGCCCCCCCCAATGAACGTACGGCCTCTTGGGTCATCATCGAACGGACTACCCTCGACAAGAACCGGGTGCAGCTTTGCGGCCCGCAATTGTTTTTTTAGTTCTTCTAGCCCCATAGGACCGCTCCCTACTTGATACCTCTGGACCCGACGACGAATCGAGGATCGTCCTCGGCAGGTTCAAAAAACGCCCAAAACTGCCGCTCTGGCGGACGCACCCCGATCCTAGTTTGGACCATGGGGGTAGACACCAAAAGTCGAGCGCCATTGTCGAAAACTATTTCAAGCGAACCGTCGTCACCAGCACTGAGGCCGAGGCAGGTGACAGGGACAAGGCGACCAATAGCCGCCGCAGAACTGTTCGGGTCTGCGACGACCTCGTTGCCCTTCTTCCATGACCACGAGCATTCGATGTTCATTGCGAAAGTTCCACGCTCCTTCGACTCGCCGCCGTTCTGAAACAACACTTGGTGGTCGCCGATCTCGAGGCTCAAGAGGCCTGGCATATTTTCAATGCCCCAGATCGGAAGGCCCAGAATCGGCCGTAGCTTCTGCTCGATCGCTTGCTTCATGGTAAGAGCGGTCTAACGTGCCGTTAACGCGCGGGCCGCTTGCGGCCCGTCGGCGTTGAACGGATGGTTCGGCGAAGGACTCCAGCGAGAGGAGCCATCAGCGGGTTCCCGAGCCACCGATCCGCCGCGCCAGGAAATCAAGCGTCAGCTTCCAGGTCGCTTCGACAGATTCCCGGTTGTACCGGTAAGTGACCGTCCGCCCTCCCTGCCGCTCCGTGAACGGCTTGTCGCCCATCCACGTGTGGTCGAACGCGTGGGTGGTACCCGGAAAGACCGTGAGTTCCACAGGCATTCCCCTGGCCGCATTCTTTTTCGCCTGGTCGATACACGAACGCGGATCCGCCTCATCATCGTCGGTGCCCACCAGCACCAGCAGCGGGATATCGGTGTCATCGTAGAAGTTCCATTGATGGTCGCGGTATGCTTGTCCGCCCTGTTGGTTGCACCATGGGTACACGCTGATGATCGCGGCAAACCGCTCCCCGCCCAGATGCTTTGCACGGAAGCCTTCGCTCGCTTCGCGCAATCCCGCCATAGCGCCATAGGAGAATCCCATCTGCACGATGCGCTTGCCGTCCACGAACGGCAGGGAACGCAAATGCCGCATGGCAGTGACATCGTCCTGGGCGTACTCGGTCACGCTTACGTTGAAGCTCCCGCAGTTCGTATTCATGCGGCGCGGGCCGAGATGATCCACGACCAGGACTGCGTAGCTCGCGGCCAGGAAGCGCTGCGCCCATTCGAAGATGTGCTGCCGCAGCGGTCCGCACGTGTGCGAGAGAACTACCGCAGGAAACGGACCAGCGCCTTCGGGAGCATAGAGCCTCGCGCCCGTGAACGCGCCCCGGCCAGGCAGTTTGACCTCGCGCTCGGGTTCCTTCGGGAAAGCCAGATCCGGTTGCGCGGTACACGGCGTCGCGCAGGAAAAAGCGAGTGCGGCCAAACATGCCACCGTTGATCGGTTCATCGGAAGACCTCCAGCGCCGAACGTAATGTGAACTCCCTAAACGGAGGTCAATTAGACACCCGACCACCTCAGCCTGACATCTGTCCCTCAGGATCAAGCGTTTAGCGCACTGTACGTATCTACACTATCCGGGTTCTGCGCCCCGTCGAGGCGGATATCAGGGGAGATAGGCTGCAGCGAAGCGAAAAACCGCCCTCTATTCAAAGGGCAATGAACCTACCCACCCCCGCTTCCTCTGCCTGCTTGTCCGCGTGGTACGACGAGCGCACCATCGACCCGATCGCCGCGTGCCTGAACCCCAACGCCTGCGCCTCGCGCTCGAACATCCCAAACACATCCGGATGCACGTAGCGCTCCACCGACAAATGGTGTGGCGACGGCTGCAGGTACTGCCCGATGGTCAGCATGCCCACACCATGCGCGCGCAAATCGCGCATCACCTGGAGGATCTCCTCGTCGGTCTCGCCCAGCCCCACCATCAATCCTGACTTGGTGGGCACCGACGGCACGTGCTGCTTGAACTCCTGCAGGAGCTTCAGCGAGTGTCGGTAATCCCCGCCCGGACGCGCCTGGCGATACAAGCGCGGTACGGTTTCCAAGTTGTGGTTCATGACATCAGGCGGCGCAGCCAGCAGTATCTCCAGCGCCCGGTCCATGCGCCCGCGGAAATCGGGCACCAGAACCTCAATGGCGGTCTGCGGCGAACGTTCGCGCACCGCGCGAATGCAATCCACGAAGTGCTGCGCCCCGCCATCCTTCAGGTCATCCCGGTCGACGCTGGTGATGACGACGTACTTCAAGTTCAGCTTCGCAATGGTGTCCGCAAGATGCGCGGGCTCCTCCGCATCCGGGGCCAGCGGCCGGCCATGCCCCACGTCGCAGAACGGACAGCGCCGCGTGCAGATGTCGCCCAGGATCATGAACGTCGCCGTGCCCTTGCCGAAGCACTCGCCAATGTTCGGGCAGGAGGCTTCCTCGCACACGGTATGGAGTTCCTGTTCCCGCAGGATCTTCTTGATCTCGTAGAAGCGCGTGCCCGCGCTCGCCGCCTTGACGCGGATCCACGCCGGCTTGGCCAGCGGTGCCTTGGGCACGATCTTGATCGGGATGCGGGCGGTCTTCTCGCGGCCCTTTTCCTTGATGCCGGCTTCACGCATCTCAGAGCCTGCTCGCCAAGAGGCGCGCGAGGCGGATGCCGACTTCCTTCGCCGTGCCGGTGACGCCGAAATCGCGCGCCTGCACCACTTTCAGTCCCGGATACCCGCAGGGATCGATGGCGGCAAAAGGAGCCAGATCCATGTCCACGTTCAATGCCAGTCCGTGCCACGCGCGCCCGCGCGTGACGCGGATGCCCAGAGAAGCGATCTTCGCGCTGCCGACATACACCCCGGGCGCGCCGGCCTGGCGCTCGGCCTCGATGCCGTAGCTGGTAAGGAAATTGATCACGCACTGCTCGAGCAGGTGCACGAACGCTTTCACCTTGATGCCGCGCCGCCCGATATCGACCATGGTGTAGATCACCGCCTGCCCCGGCCCATGATAGGTGATCTCCCCGCCGCGCCCGGCTTGCACCACCGGGATGCCGTTCGCCACCTTCGGTCCGAATTTCGGATCCGCGCCCTGCCCCAGCGTGTACACCGGCGGATGCTCCACCACCCACAACTCATCGGGCGTTTCCGCGTCGCGCGCCAGCGTGAATTCGCGCATGCGCGCGAGCACCGCCGCGTAGTCGGTCAGGCCAAGGCTCTTGATGCGCGGCGCCACCGCCAAGTCCATCAAAGCACCATCACCACCGAGGGGTGGTCGCACAGGTCGAGGTACAGGGCGTCGAGCTGCTCGCGGGATTGGGCACGGATGGTGCAGGTGACGCTCAGGTATTTGCCCTGGCGGCTGGGGCGCAGCTCCATGGTGGCCGCGTCGAAGTCCGGCGCGTGCCTGCGGACGATGGTGATCACCGTGTGCGCGAAGCGCGCTTCCTTCCGCCCCATCACCTTGATCGGAAAGTCGGTGGGATAGGAGAGCAGCGATTCTGCGTTGGCAATCGGCATCAGGCCGAGACCGCCTCCTTGCGCATCACCTTCGCCTTGAACTCCTGGTACGCCTGCCAGGCCTTCCTGAACAGCGGCCCGGGCTTGCCCTCGCCGACGGGCTTGCCGTCCAGCGTGACCACCGCAAGGATTTCCTTGGAGGAGGAGGTCACCCACACCTCGTCGGCGCCGCGCACCTCGGCCTCCGAGACGTCGCGAAACTCGAGGGGAATCTTGGTGATCTGCGCGATTTCCACCACCACGTCGTAAGTGATGCCCGGCAGGATGAGGTTCGATTTCGGCGGCGAGAGCAGCAGGCCGTTCTTCGCCACGAACACGTTGGAGGCCGAAGCCTCGGTGAGCTTGCCGTCGCGGAACAGGATCGTCTCTGCCGCGCCCGCGTCCGCCGACGCCTGGCGCGCGAGGACATTGCCGAGCAGCGAGATTGACTTGATGTCGCAGCGCAGCCAGCGGTTGTCCACCGCGGTGACCGCACCGACGCCTTGGTCCACCAATTCCTTGGGCGGGTTGACCAGCGGGTTGGACATCACGAACACCGTAGGCTCGATATCGGCCGGGAAAGCGTGGTCGCGCTTGGCCACCCCGCGCGTCACCTGGAAGTACACACCCTGGTCCTCCCAGGGCTGCTGCCGGACGAGCTCGCGGATGATCTCGCGCCACTTTTCGCGCGCATAGGGATTGCGGATGCGCGCCGCCGCGAGGCTGCGCTCGAGCCGCGCCAGGGGCTCGTCCATGCGAAACGGCACACGTGAATACACCGGGATCAGCTCGTACACGCCGTCGCCGAAGATGAAGCCGCGATCGAGCACCGGCACCATTGCCTGCTCGATCGGGAGGAACTTGCCATTCAGGAAAACCATGCCGGCCCCGCTACTTGACCCACAAACGCAGTGTATCCCAGGCGCGGCCGACAAAACCCGCCGCAGCCACGCGTTGCAGTGCCACCACCGGGTATTCCCCCAGCGGCTCGGAGCCCAGCGTGACGCGCAGCACGCCGACTTTGTGTCCCTTGGGCACCGGCGCCAGCACCGGCGGCAGCGTCAGCAGCTCCGCTTGCAGCTTGCCCGCCGCTCCCTTGGGCACGGTGACCACCAGCCCGCGCGCGAACCCCGCC
>JAQCIA010000128.1 GCA_027620105.1 Verrucomicrobiota bacterium
GGCCGGATGATGATGATCCCGCGGCGCCGCTCGCGTCAGTGACCGTGCGCATCGCCGCCGCCGTGCTCTTCGCAGGTGCAGGCATACTCCGCCCGCTGGCAACCGCCACAGACTCCGGTGTGCAGGGCCACGCGAAAATTCTGCGGTTTGGCCTCTGCCGCGGCGCGGACCTGCACGACCACATTGTAGCCATCGCCCTCCGGGAGGGGGTCGGTGGATACCAGCATACCCGCTGAATTCGTCAGTGTGAGGGTCGTCTTGCCGGAAGGGGCCTCCGCGATCACCGTCACGACCTGTTCACCGACCGCCACGGGGTGCAATTCAGCGTCGAACATCCTGATCTCAACCTTGCGCTCGGCATTGACAACAAACTCCGCCCGCGGCGGTGCGTTCGCCAGCAGCCTTCCCCCCGTGGGGCCGGCATCGATGGATTCCGCTCGCACCGTTCCGCCGATGATCATCGCGACCAACGCCGTTAACAACGTCTTCATACTCCGCGTTCCTTTCTTTCGTTTCGGCCTTCTGTCCATGCATAGAGCGTGGGCAACAAGATGAGGGTGAGGAAGGTGGATGTGATGATGCCACCGATCACCACCGTGGCGAGCGGACGCTGGACCTCTGCCCCGGCGCCGTGCGCAATGGCCATGGGCACAAAGCCGAAGCTCGCGACGAGTGCAGTCATCAGCACGGGACGCAGTCGGGAGAGCGCACCCTCGGCGACGGCCTCCCGCACACGGCGGCCTTCCGCGCGCAGTTGATTGAAGTGCGTGATCATGACCACGCCGTTCAGAACAGCCACACCGCTCAAGGCAATAAAGCCAATGCCGGCGGAGATGCTGAACGGCATGCCGCGGATCCACAGAGCAAAAATGCCGCCGGTCACGGCGAGCGGAATACCCGTGTACACCAGCAGGGCCTGCCGCAGACTGCCGAAGGCAATGAAGATCAGAATAAAGATCACCGCCAGCGCCACCGGTACAATTACGGTGAGCCGCGCCCGCGCCTCCTGCAGGTTCTTGAACTGTCCGCCAAACTCGATTGTGTACCCCGGGGGCAGCACAATCTCGTCGCGCACGCGTTGTTGGGCTTCGCGGACAAAGCTTTCCACGTCGCGTCCGCGCAGATTGATCATGATGGCGGCGCGCCGCTGTGCGAACTCGCGGGCGATGGTGCTCACCCGTTCTTCGACGCGAAAATCCGCAACCTGGCCGAGGCGCAGGAGTCCCCCATCGGATGTGCGCAAGGGCAGGCGCTTCATCACCTCCACCTGTTTGCGCAAATCGTCTTCCAGGCGGACAACAATCGGATATCGACGGTTCCCTTCAATCAACAGGCCGATCTCTTCGCCTGCCAGCGCGTGCGCGATGACGTCGTTCATTTCCTGGGCGTGGAGGTTATAGGTCGTCATGGCCGCGCGGTTTGGGGTGATTTCGAGCATGGGGGCTTTGCCCAGCGCGTCGAATTCCACGTCGGCGGCTCCCGGCACGGCTTCAAGCACGTCGCGCGCCTCGGTGGCGATGCGCTCGATCTCGGCGTAATCGTCGCCAAAAACTTTTACGGCAATGTCGGCGCGCGTGCCCTCAAGAATTTCGTTGAAGCGCATCTCAATGGGCTGCGAGAAAAGATAGGCCTGACCGGGAACCTTCACGTTCAGCTCCTCGGTCATCAAGTCCGCCAAGGCGTCCTTCGTGATGATTCGGCCGTTCACGCGACGCCACCGTTCTTGAGGGGCAAAGAAGATGTAGGTGTCTGAGACGTTGACCCCCATCGGGTCGGTGGCGATTTCTGATGTGCCGATGCGCGAGAAGACGTAGCTGACTTCTGGGAACTTTTCGAGCAGGACTTTTTCGGCGCGATTCTGCATCGCGATGGAGGCGTCGAGGCCAATGCTGGTGGTGCGTATCATGTGCGTGGCGAAGGAGCCCTCATCCAGTTGCGGGACAAACTCGGCGCCCAGCTTTTGGAAAACCAGAATGGACCAGGCAAAGAGCGCGATGGCGCCCAGCACCACCAGCCAGCGCAGGCGGAAGGCCGCGCGCAGCGAGGGCGCATAGAGACGCTTTCCGATGCGCATCAGCCAATTGTCCCGCTCTTGGATGCGCTTGTTGAGGAAGATGGAGCAGAGGACGGGCATCAGGGTGAGTGACAGAATCATCGCTCCCGTGAGCGCCAGCATCACGGTGAGCGCCATGGGTTTGAACATTTTGCCTTCGATCCCCGTCAGCGCGAGAATCGGGACATAGACAATTGTGATGATCAGCACGCCGTAGAAGGTTGGCGTCCCCACCTCCTTGCTGGCGGCCAGCACCGTCTCGCGACGCTCCTCGGGTGACAGCACTCGGCCCAGCGCCTGTTGCCGCAGCCCCAGACGGCGAACGGTGTTTTCCACCAGCACCACGGCGCCGTCGATGATCAGCCCGAAGTCGACGGCTCCCAGGCTCATTAAATTTCCGGAAATCTTGGCCTGGACCATGCCAAACATGGCGAACAGGAATGAGAGCGGAATGGCCAGCGACACGATCAGCGCCGCACGGACATTGCCCAGCAGCAGGAGCAAGACCACCACCACCAGCACAGCGCCCTCAGTGAGATTCTTTTCAACCGTGGCAATGGTGCGGTCGACCAGTTCGGTGCGGTCATACCCGGTGCGCACGACCACACCGGGCGGCAGTTGCGCCCCGAGTGCTTCCAGCATCTCCGCGACGCGTCGCGCCACAATGCGGCTGTTCTCGCCGGCCAGCATGAGCGCCGATCCAAGCACGCATTCCTCGCCATTCCATGTGGACGCACCCGTGCGCACGCTGGATCCAATCCCCACTTCCGCCAGGTCGCGCACGCGCAGCGGCTCCACCCCGGCGCGGAAGCGAATGGGAAGGTTCGCGATCTCCTCCGCCGTCTGCACGCGCCCCGCGGCACGGATAACGACCTGCTCGCCGCCGACTTGAATCGCGCCGCCTCCCGTGTTGTCCACATTTTCGCCGATGATATCGGCAATTTCGGCAAAGGTGACCCCCGCGCTGAAGAGCTTCTCCGGCGCAGGCATGACCACAATCTGCTTTTCGTATCCGCCCGACGTGTTGACTTCTGCGACGCCCGGTACGGCGCGCAGCTTTGGTTTGATGACGAAATCCTGCAATTGGCTTAGTTCCATCAATTGCGCGTGTCGCGTCGCGGGCTTGTTGGCCGCGTCCGCGCGATACTCCACCGCGTAGTAGAAAATTTCGCCCAGTCCGGTGGAGATAGGGGCAAGCTTTGGCGTCAAACCCGCGGGTAGCTCGTCGACGGCGTTCTGCAGGCGTTCGCTGACCAATTGCCGCGCACGATAGATGTCAGTTCCGTCCTTGAAAACTAGCGTCACCTGGGAAAGGCCGAACTTGGAGAGCGAGCGCAGCTCGAGCATGCCCGGCACGCCGGACAATTCGATCTCGATGGGAAACGTCACCAGTTTTTCGATTTCCTCTGGCGCCAGCGACGGCACCTCGGTGTTCACCTGCACCTGCACATTGGTGATGTCCGGGACGGCGTCGATCGGCAGCCGTAGCGCGGCCCAAAGGCCGGCCACAACCAGGCCGAGGGTGGCGAGGATGATGAACGAACGCTGGCGGAGCGAGAATTCGAGGATTCTGTCAATCATGTGCGATGCTCCGGGTTAATGGCAGTGCCCGCCACCTTTGGTGGCGCGGAGTTCGATGAGGTACAGGGTTTCCACGGCGCTCGCGGCGACCTTATCGCCGTCATAGAGCCCGTCGAGAATTTCCACCTGGTCCGCGTTTTGCGCGCCGGTAGCGACGGGAACCCGGAGCAGCGCGCTTCCGTTTTCAAGGAAAACAAACTGCTCGGTGGCGGACTTCAGTATCGCGGTGCCAGGCACGAGCAGGGCGGATCGGGCCGGCAGGCCCAGCATGCGCGCCGAGACAAATGTTCCAATGGGGAGCAGTCCGCCGGGATCTGGAATTTCAATCAGCACCTCATACTGGCCCGAGGCCCCCAGGAGAAAGTCGTTGATGGCGACAACGCGCCCGGTGGCCGTGAGCGAATCGATGCGCAGCATGCTGTCGTCGCGAATGTGCGCAGCCACGCCGGGCGGTAACATGGCCGAGGCATAGGCGCATCCACGGCGTTCACCGGACTGGATGCCTCCCTCGTCCGCGGCGCGATAGACCTGGGCCGTCAGGGCCACGTCTGGCGATAGCTCGCCCTCCGCGGCGTCTGCCATGACCAATCCCAACGCGGCGCGTGTTTCCGCACCAAGCGAGATGCCAACGCCCTCCTTGAAGGTGGCGCCTTCTCGCGGTGATTCGGGTTCCGCGTGCGGGCCCGCGGCATGGGCGATTGCGGCGGCCAGGATAAAACAGAAACAAAGTGGCTTCATGGTGCAGCTCCCAGATCGATGCCGGTGATTCGAAACACATCGCACGCCGTGTCCCAGGCGGCGCCCATCGCCTCGTTGCGCAGGCGTTGCACGTTGAGGTATTCGCGCTGCACATCCAGAAACAGTTGCACGTTGATCGCGCCCAGGCGGTACTGGCGTTCCGCGAGTTCGGCGGCGGCGCGCAGCTCAAGAATCACATCCGGCGGAATCATCGCGAGCTGGGCCAGTGCGCGCTCATGGGCGCGAACCGACTGGGCCAGTGCGTTCTGCAGCGCGCGCTGTTCGGCTGCAAGCTGCGCCTCGCCCCAACGCGTACGCGCATGTGCGGCGGTAATGGAGCCTTTGCCGCGATCGCGCCAGGGCAGCTCCATGGAAAAGCTCAATCCCAGAACCGTTTCCTGCTCGCCGGCATCGTCCCGCGACAGAAACGGACCGGTTGTGAAGTCGGGTTTGGCCGCCAGCACCGTGGCGCTTGCCTCGGCCCGCAGGCGGGCGAGTTCGGTCTCGCGCTGGAGCAGGATCGGCGAACCTGCCAATTGGGCGGAGAGTTCCTCCAATGTGGGAAACGTTGGTGGCGGGCGGTCGTCCTCGACGAGGCGCAGGGGGAGATCCGGCGGGCGGTTGAGCAGACCGTTCAGGGCAATGCGGGCCTCGTCACGCCGACCCAGGGACGCGTGCGTGGCGGCGCGCAGGTCAAGCAAGGTGGCCTCGACCATGCGCAGCTCCAGATACATCGCGGCGCCCGCGGCGGGCCGTTGTTTGAGCATGTCGATCAGGGCGCGACTGCGATTGTTCACTGCGTCTGCCGCGCGGGCGTCTGCGGCGGCGATTAAATAGGCGCGCGCCAGTCGGCGGACCTCTACCTCGAGTTCACGCCGAAACAACGCAAACCCGACGTCCGCCTCGGCGAGCTCTCCCTCGGCGATCGCCAGGCGGGCTTCACGCTTGCCCTTGCGTTCGATGCGTTGTGTCAGCGCGATTTCGGCCGCGTAGCCGGAGTCGGAGCCGTCATCTGCGTCGACCTGCTTCAGCCCGGCGCTGCCCGAGAATTCCGGATTCGGTCGAAGCGCGGCTTGTTGCGCTTCCGCCTGTGCCACATCGCGCTCGGCGGCATGGGCCTGCACGTCCGGATGGACGGCCAGCGCGTGCTGGACCAGGTCCTCAATGCTTTCGACTTCGCCCGCCAGCAGCTGCGCCGAAAAGAGACAAATCGCACTCAATAGTATTGCTTTGGACATGAAACACCCTCACGTGACCACGGAAAATCTGCACACGCTTCGTGTGCAACCGGAACGTGTCGGAACCGGCCGGGCGCGCGAGGCGCCCGGTCAGGCGAGCTGAGGAGGGTGCTCGATGTCGGCGGCAAGTGGTGAGAGCGGCGGCAACACGCACGCGATCACGTTGCCAAGCTGGCAGAGCGGCGCGAGCACGAGCGTGTCGGGAACGATCTGATGGAGTTGACTATGACAAACGCAAACGCAGTCATGCTCCGAGTCGTCGTGCGGGGCGCTGTCGTCGTGATGGCTGTCTGTGTGCGCAACGGCAGCCTCATCTGCACAGGTGTTGCACATGGTGCCAGCAATGCCGAGCGCAACGCACAACATGGCGCAGGTGGCGATTCCGAGCAGCCAGACTCTGGAGCGACGCAACATGCGGAAATAATATACGGCTCGGAGCGCGGGGTCAACCCGCCGTCGCATCGCCGCGCGTCTGGCCCATGCTGGTCTTCCTCGTGTTGGTTCTCGCCATCGCCCTCCGCCGCTACCGGCAGACGCTGGACTGAAGCGCCCGTGCGGATACATGTCCGGTTCTTTACGCTGTCCGGCGGACGCGTTATAAGGCTCGCTTAATCAGAGGAGGTCTCCCGTGGCTGCTCGCGTGTCAAAGTCCGCCGCTCGTCCCTACGGCCAGGGCATACAGCGTGGTTCGCAGATGCCCGCTTCGGTATGTTCA
>JAQCIA010000129.1 GCA_027620105.1 Verrucomicrobiota bacterium
CGACCTGCGCGAGATCGATCAGAAAGCGCCGGCTTGTTCCCGGGGCAATTGCGCCCGACGCTGGCACCGGCGACAACGCCACCATGCGCGGCATGTTCTCGTCCATCTGCCGCACATCAAAATCGAGATAGCCATTGCCCTCGCGTCGCTGCGGATCAAGCATGATCACGCGCGAACCCATGTTCGAGACTGTCACGATCATGTGGATCCGCTCGAACCGGTGGAGCATGGTCTGCGCCAGCTCCATGCGTAGTGAAAGCTCCGCCGTCGCCACCTGCCCCAGCAGCATTGTCGCCGCCCCCAGCAGGATCGCACGCCAACGGGAGTTGCCCGTTGTCTGTCCCTGACGCGCCTGAATCATGCCCGCCTCCTCAAGCCTTCCCCGCCTGCATCGGGAAGGCCAGTTCCACCGCATCCAACATGATATGCATCACCACCTGATGCGCTTCTTGAATCCGTTCCGACGCCTGGCTGGGCACAACTAACTCCACATCACCCGCGCCTTTGAGCCTGCCCCCATCCCGCCCGAGCAACAGCAGAATCCGCAAGCCCCCCAACCGCGCTGCCTGTGCCGCCTTGACGAGGTTCTCGGAATTGCCGCTGGTGCTGAACAGCACCAGCACATCGCCCTTCCGTCCCAGCCCCTCGATCTGGCGGCTGTAAACCTGATCAAAGCCAAAATCATTGCCGATACAAGTCAGGGCCGTGCAGTCTGCCGGCAAGGCAATGCCCGGCAGCGACATGCGGTTGGTGCGAAAGCGCCCCGTCAGCTCTTCAACCATGTGCAAGGCTTCGGCCGCACTGCCCCCGTTCCCCGCCGTCAGCACTTTGTCGCCGGCCTTGAGGCAATGCACCACGGCCATGCACATGGCCTGGATCGTCGCGGCCTGTGCGTCCAAGGCCCCGATCAACCGGGCACTCTCGCCAAGTTGCGCCCGGATCGTGCCTTCTGAATATGGTGCTTCCGTCATGAATGCTCTTTCTGAAATGCGGATGGTAACACTGCCACCAAGAGCCTGTCTAGGCTCCGTCGCGGGCCGCATCGCCCCACGCCAAGTCCGCGCTGTCGCGCGTTACGTTCGGGCCAATTACTCGCGCCGTCCATAAAACCGTTGCCCGTCTTGCATCGCCGCCGTTACGATGCACCTGTGAACTCCGCCCCCTTTGTCCACCTCCACCTGCACACGCACTTCAGCATTCTGGATGGCGCCTGCCACATCAGCAAGCTGATGGACGCTGTCGCCGCGCAGAACATGCCCGCCGTGGCCATCACCGACCACGGCGTCCTCTATGGCACGGTGGATTTCTACAAGGCCGCCCGTGAAAAAGGCATCAAGCCCATCATCGGCTGCGAGGCCTACATCACCACCGGCAGCCGCAGCGACCGCGGTGCCGACGCCAAGAACCGCTTGAACACGCATCACCTCGTGCTGCTGGCCCAGAACCAGACCGGCTTTCAAAATCTCTGCCGGCTGATCTCCCTCGCCCACCTGGAAGGCTACTACTACAAGCCGCGCATCGATCACGAGATCCTCGCGAAACACGCCGAAGGCCTGATCGGCCTCTCCGCCTGCCTGAAGGGGGAAGTCGCCCAGGCGCTCTCGCACGACGACGTCGAAGGCGGCCTGAAAGCCGCCGCGCGTTATCGCGACATTTTCGGCAAGGAAAATTTCTACATCGAAGTCCATGACCACGGCATCCCCGAACAGCGGCGCGCCAACCTGCACGTGCGCGATGTCGCCGCGAACCTGGGACTCCCGCTCGTGGCCTCGAACGATGTGCACTATCTCGCCCGCGAGCACGCCTCCGCCCACGACGTGCTGCTCTGCATGCAGACCCAGACCGTGCTCAGCGACCCCAAGCGCATGCGTTACCAGAGCCAGGAATTCTATCTCAAAACCCGCGCCGAAATGGACGCCGTGTTCCGCGAATTTCCCGGTGCGGTCAATCGCACGCTCGAAATCGCCGACCGCTGCAACCTCGAACTGGAATTCGGAAAAACACATTTCCCCGCCTTCAAACTGCCCTCGGGCATCTCCGCGTCCGCCTACCTGCGCCAGATCGGCCACGAAGGCCTGCGCCGGCGCTACGGCATCACCGATGCCGCCCACCCCAAGGACGACCGCGAACGCCAGGTGGTGGCGCGTTTCGAAATGGAAATGGGCATCATCGAAACCACGAAGTTTGTGAACTACTTCCTTGTGGTCTGGGACTTCGTGCGCTTCGCCCACGACAACAAAATCCCCGTCGGCCCCGGCCGCGGTTCGGGCGGCGGCAGCCTCGTGGCCTACGTGCTCGGCATCACCGCCATCGATCCCTTGCGCTATGGCCTGATCTTCGAGCGCTTCCTCAATCCGGAGCGCGTGTCGCCGCCGGACTTCGACATCGATTTCTGCCAGGCCCGCCGCGGCGAAGTCATCGAGTACGTGAAACAGAAATATGGCCGCGATAGCGTGGCCCAGATCATCACCTTCGGATCGCTTGGCGCCAAAACCGTCATTCGCGACGTCGGGCGCGTGCTGGAAATCCCCTTCGCCGAGTGCGACCGCCTGGCGAAGATGGTGCCCGAAGATCCAAAGATGAACCTGCGCAAGGCCCTGCAGGACAATCCGGAATTCAAGCAGGCCTATGACACTGAGGAAACCTGCAAGCGCATCCTCGATTACGGCCTGATCCTGGAAGGCCTCTATCGCAATCCCGGCACCCATGCCGCTGGCGTGGTCATCGGCGAACGCCCGCTGATCGAAATCATTCCGCTCGGCCGCGACAAGGACAACAAGGAAATCGTCACCCAGTACGCCATGGAACCGCTCGGCGACCTCGGCCTGCTGAAAATGGACTTTCTCGGCCTGAAAACGCTCACCGTGATTCAGGAGGCGCTGGATCTCATCGAACGTTTCCACGGCCTGAAGATCGATCTGGACAACCTGCCGCTGGACGACAAGCCCACTTACGACCTGCTCAATCGTGGCGACACCATCGGCGTGTTCCAGTTGGAAAGTGGCGGCATGCGCGACCTGATCCGCCGCATCGGCATCAACAACATCGAAGACCTGACCGCCATGATCGCGCTGTACCGCCCCGGCCCCATGAACATGCTCGAAGACTACGTCAGCCGCAAGGGCGGCAAGTCGAAGATCAAGTACGATCACCCGCTGCTGGAACCCGTACTCAGGGAAACCTACGGCGTTATGCTGTACCAGGAGCAGGTCCAGAAGGCGGCCAACGTCCTCGCCGGCTACAGCCTCGGCCAGGCCGACGTCCTGCGTCGCGCCATGGGTAAAAAGAAGGCGGACGTGATGGAGCAGGAGCGCATCGGCTTCGTGGCCGGCTGCAAGAAAACCAACAACATCCCCGCCGAACAGGCCGGCAAAATTTTCGACACCATCGCCATGTTCGCGGGCTACGGATTCAACAAATCCCACAGCGCCGGCTACGCCATCATTTCGTATCAGACCGCTTATCTGAAAGCGCACCACCCCGCCGAGTTCATGTCCGGCCTGATCTCCAGCGAAATCGGCAATTTCGACAAGTTGCCTATCTTTGTGGCCGAAGCCGCAGCGATGAACCTTGAAATCCGCCCGCCGGACATCAACACCAGCGGCGTGCGCTTCCTGCCGGAAGATGGACACATTCGCTATGGCCTGGCCGGGATCAAAACCGTGGGCACCGGGGCCGTGGAATCCATCGTCAAGGCACGCGAAACCGACGGCCCCTTCACCGATGTTTTTGACTTCCTCGCACGCGTGGATGGCCAGCAGGTGAACAAAAAGATTCTGGAAGGCCTCGTCCGCAGCGGCGCCTGTGACAGCCTGAAGGTTCATCGTGCCCGCTTGTTCGGCGCCATCGACTTCGTCATGATCCGCACGCAGGCCGCCTCCCGCGATCGCAAGGCCGGTCAGGCCAGCCTGTTTGATCTCATGGACACGCCCGACACCGGCGAGCAGGCGGCGGCGACGGAACTGCCCGACTGCGCACCCTGGTCGGATGCCGTGATGCTGGCGGCCGAGAAGGAACTGCTGGGAATCTATCTGAGCGGCCATCCGCTGACCCAACACGTCGCCCTCCTGAAAAAATATTCGCTCTGCACCATCACCGGCCTGACGGAACTGGCGCCGGAAACCGTCACCCGCGTGGGTGGGCTCGCCGCCACCGTCACACGGCGGCTGACGAAAAAGGAGCCTCCCCGCCCCTACGCCAACGTGGTGCTGGAGGACCTGACGGGCAGTATCGAAGTCGTGGTCTGGCCCGAAACCTATGCGGAATTCGGTAGCCGCCTCGAACCCGATGCCCCGCTGTTGATTTGCGGCACCGTGCGCTTTGAGAATGAAAAACCTCGCCTGTTTGCCAATGAAATCTACCCCTTGACCGAAGCACCCAAGTTCTTTTGCAAACGGGTCGGCATTCATGTTCCCGCCACCCACGCCGGCGAGGCACGCCTGGCGCTCATCAAGGAACTGCTCGGCCTGCATCCCGGCCCCGTGCCCGTCACGATCTGCCTCGTCTATCCCGCCGGGGAAAAAGTGTTCATCGAAATCGACAAACGCCTGCGTGTGTCACCCGACCTCAAGTTCGTTCAGGCCTTGGAGCATGAACTCGGCGAAGAAAGCGTCTTTCTCGCCGTCGATCCCACTCCCTGCAAGAAGCCGCCCCGGAGCCGCGGACAAAATTTCCGCGACCAACACGCGGAACGTGCGCAGGGATGACGACGGCGCCGCCGGCGGCACATGCGATATCCCTTGCCATCGTCAGCGCCCTGCGTCGCGTCGCGATTGCTCCGTGTTCCTCAGGAATACACAGAATCTCCCGATATTCCGCCCGCCGTTCCTTGACTGCGCGAACCGCAATTTGCTATTTGTTAGCCTTTTGCCCCCACCCGAGAACGACTGCCTGACCTGAGTGAGGATTTCGCATGACAGCATCGAGAGTAAACCCGCCCGCCAGCGCGCCCGTGTCCGTGGGTTGGTACCTGCGCATTGATGATGGATCGACCTTTGGCCCCGTCGCCGAACCCGATCTGGTCGAATGGGCGGAACAGGGGCGTATCGCCCCCGGCAACCAGCTCTCGCAGGATCAGCAGACCTGGGTCGACGCCGACATGATTCCCGCGCTTGGGATGGACTGGCTGGTGGAACTGGCCGATGGCACGGTCTTCGGCCCCGTCAACATTCGCGCCCTGTCCGATCTCATGCAGGACGGCACTGTCGACCTGGACTGCGCTCTTGAGAATCGGCGCACCGGAGAGTCGACCATCGTGGCCCGCCACCAGGCAGATATTCTGGGCGAGAACGGGGCGCCCCTATCACCGATCGACGCGGAGCGGCAGGCCGAACTGGCCCAGCGCGTCGCCACGCTGGAGGCGCAGTCGCAAGCCGCCCGCGATGCCCTCGAGAAAGCGCGCCTCTCCGCGCGCGAACAGGCTGAACGCCACGACGTCTATCGCAAGCAGACCGATAAAGATGCCGGCACCCTGCGGCAACGCGTCCATGAGCTGGAAGACAAGAGCCGGACCCTCGTTGACCAGCTCAAGCTGGCTGAAAAGAAACTTGAGGAATCCAAGGCGGCGCAAGCGAAGCGCGAGATCGACTGGATCGAGGCGGACAAATCCGCGGATTCTAAGCGCCAGGCCCTATCCCAGCGCGAGACGGAATTGGATGAGGCCGTTCAGAAACTGACGCGGGAAGCGCGTGAAGCCCAGCAGCTGGCGCAGGAAGCGCGCGAAGAACTCCAAGGGCAGGCGGCGGCTGTCGATGCCTTGAAAAAGGAATCGCAGGCCCGCGAGGCCGAACTGCAACGCGAGATTGAGCAGCTGCGCCAGCAGTCAACCGAAACCGCGACCGCGCTGGAAGAGGCCCGCAATGCCCATGCCATCCTAATTGCCGCCGAGCCGGACCCCGCGCTGACGAACCGCATTGCCGAACTCGAACAACTGGCGCGGGAACAGGGCGAACGCCTGGATATCGCCGACATGGAACTGGCCGCGCTCCAGGCCGAGTTGTCCGAACTTCAGCAAGCCGCGGAAGCACGTGAACGCTCGGCCAACGAGGAGCACACGGCCCTGCGCGAGCGCGCCGAAGCCATCACCGCGGAACTGGAGAATGCGCGCGCGGAAATTGAGGCCTTGCAGGATCGTCACGGTCAAGCCGCCGGGGAGTCATTGCAGCGCGAAACCGAATTGCGCGCGCAACTGCAGGCGGCGGAACAAACCGCGGAAGCTGCACACCGCGAATTGGAAACAGCCTGGACGCAGATCCAGGAGCGCACGAACGACTATCAGGCCCTGCGCGATCACGCCGACGGGACGGAGCAGACGTT